>CAZNDJ010000024.1:0-36481 GCA_964571705.1 uncultured Chitinophagaceae bacterium | reverse complement strand
ATATGAGGGTGTGGGAAAAGATGTTACTTATGAAAACAGGTAGCTACGCATCAAGAATAAATCTTATCTATAGATCCCCCTATTTCTAACAGTATTTCCCGTGGCAGATTTTCAAGCATGAAAAATTTCTCCACCCTCGCTTTATCCAGATTACGCCTGAAGTATGGAGTATCATGTGGCACAAATAAATCAAGGGGAGGAATTTTAAAAAGTGCTGTATCAGGCAAGAATAGGCGTGTCTCTTGGCACCATATCTCAGCCTCTACCTCTGTGCGGCCCAGGTAGCCGCCTATTCCGATATGCTCTATAATATCAGTTGATATGTGGTCCGTACTACACTCATTTCTGCCATTGACCCATATACCTGCCACGCCTAGCAAGAGATAGTATGAATAATCTACTACTGACTGAATTCCGTTTACCGAATTGCCCGGCATCAAATTCAGATTGATATAGGGTACTACAACACCTTTGGGACCAGCGAAAGCATTTAACGAATATGCTTCAGAAGTATTGACCCAGTTAGAAGCGTTATATCTTGTCATAAGATAATGCTATTGCATTGATCACCTACCTTTAAAATCCGGCGCTCTCTTCTCCACAAAGGCCTTCATGCCCTCTTTCTGATCCTCTGACGCAAAGGTGAGGTAGAAGTTCTTGCGCTCAAACTGTAGCCCCTCGTCGAGGGTGGTCTCGTAGGCTTTGTTGACAGATTCCTTGGCGAGGCGTACTGCTATCGGTGATTTTGCGGCTATTTGTTTAGCAGTTTTGACAGTTTCTGCCAGTAGTACCTCCACAGGTACCACGCGCACCACGAGGCCTGCGCGCTGTGCCTCCTCTGCCGTGATGAAACGGCCTGTGAGGACCATCTCCATGGCGAGGCTCTTGCCCACTGCACGCGTGAGGCGCTGGGTACCACCGGCACCTGGCATTGTGCCGATATTGATCTCCGGCTGGCCAAACTGGGCCGTCTCAGAGGCGATGATCAGATCGCAGGTCATGGCCAGCTCGCAGCCTCCGCCGAGGGCGAAGCCTGACACGGCTGCTATGATTGGCTTCTTGGTCTTCTTGATCTGGTCCCAGGTGGAGAACTGGTCTATACCCAGCATAGATATAGCCGTGGCATCTGCCATCTGCTTGATATCTGCGCCTGCGGCGAAAACCCTCTCCCCTCCCGTGAGGATGACTACACGGATGCTATCGTCTTCATCCCACACACGGAGCACATCGCGTATCTCCAGCATGAGCTGGCGGTTTAGCGCGTTGAGTTCCTTAGGGCGATTTAGCTCAATGATTGCGATATGCTTATCATATTGCGGGTTGACTTTGATGAATTCGAATTCCATGTTGCGTTGATTTTGTAGCAAGGTAAATGTATAGAAAAAGCTGAGAGACGCGGCAAAGATTTAACCGCAAAAACCGAAGAAGCGTTAAACAGAAACCACGATCAAAACCTGACCAAGAGTGCCCCTATAAAGCGCGTCTCCTGTCGTACCAGGTCAGGCGCCCAGCCTGCGGGTATAGGTGTCCCATTATAGCCATCTGGCGATGTAACACCTCCATGACCTGCAAAGTATGGCTGTGCTGCCTCCCTATGCACCACCTCCAGGCGCAGGGTGAAAAGCTCATTGGGCATCCAGTCTAGCGTGGTAGATAGGTCCCAGGCGTCAAAGGGGTCTCCAGGATTGAGTGAGTAGGGATGCGTGCCGATAGGTTTGCCGGTTTGCGGATTGATATTGGGATCAGCATCACCTCCGGGTGCTAGTACGAGATAGCGGCCGGGATTGTGCATGATACCGCCACCTACTGTCCATGCATAGTGATCGCGACCGAACCACAGGCGGTGATAGATCATGGCTCCTAGAAAATTGGATTGAGGCAGGCTGCTCATAGCTCCAAAACCACCTAGCCCGCCTCCGCGCTGGAAGCCGAGATCACCGGCGAGGCTAATGGCACCCTTGCTCAGCTTGCCATCAGGATTATTGTAGTAGCGTACCTGCAGGTTATTGTCCGTGTGAAAGCGGTATGCCTTGGGTGCATTGGGCACATCGGCTCCGAAGTACGAGTTTGTGACAAAGCGGATGTACTCGCGCGGGCACCACATGTACTGTACACCAAAACCCGGCATACTGTTGAATTTGCCGTAGGACTGCCAGCCATTGATGAGCCATACTTCTACTTTCATCGTAGTATTGGGGAACATCTGCATCCTGATACCATTGAAAAACCAAGGCGTATTGTCTGAGGTATAGGAAGGCTGGTACATCCAGTTCTCAGCATTGTAGTACGAGTTCATACCGATATAGGACATAAACAATCCCGCGTCTACATTGATGCCTTTCATAGCGTTGAAATGATAGCCTGCATAAGCCTCACTGATGTAGCGATAGGCAGTTTTCAGGTCGCCCTGACCGCGGTTCCAGCTGGCATCATTGCGCGGTATGAGTGTAGTACGGGTGCCAAATTGCAGCATGAGCTTAGCGCGTACGTTATGATAGTTGAACTCGCCTCCAAAGGCCGCGAGTGACAGTTGTATTTCATTATTGCGCGCCAGGGCAGTAGAGCCCACTACAGTATTGTCTATAGGATGATGACCGGAGGCTGTATAGTTGATATCCAGCATGGCAGAGCCGGTAAAATATTTAGTAGCCAGGAGGGACTCATGCCGGCGGTCATTGCCATTGAGCCAGGTGAGGTCAAACTGAGCAAAGGGCTCGCCGGAACTGGTGTCGCGCAGATGATGATGCCTGCGATCCAGAAATCCATCGGCAAACCGGCGACCAAAAGCCTTAGCATTGCTATTGCCCGGAGAGGTTTGCGTATTGACGTATACATCTTGCGCTGATGCCGATGCGATGAGAGAGAAGATGCTGATAAAAAGGAGTAAGCCGTGCTTCATGCAAAAGTTTAGTGTGCGGGGCTAAGATACGATGCCGGTATGGCAATCTGCAAAAGCCACAGCTGAAATAAATCAGTCCAACGGCTGATGGATGCGCTTTGCCGCCAGGCGGTACAAGAAAAACACCATCCCCCCGAGCGCCATACCCAGCAGCGATCCGGCTGTGACATCCACAGGATAGTGGATACCCACATATACCTGCGAAAATGCCACTGATGCTGCCCATAGTAAGAAAGCAACTACAAGCCAGCCACTTCGGCGAAAAACTAACGCAAGAAAGATGGCAAGCCCGAAATGATTGGTAGCATGATTGGAAGGGAAGCTGTAGGTATCGCTACAGCGGTCTATGAGCAGCCGTACGCCAGGCTCGAGATGGCAGGGACGCAGGCGATGCACATGCGCCTTTATGATATTAGCGCCCTGATCGCAAAGGAGGATCGTGATACCCGCCCCTATCAGTATGAGCAGCCCCTGCAACCTATATTTATACAAAACATAAATACCACCTACGATATAGAATGGTAGCCAGGTGTACCTGTTTCTCAAGACAGGGCATAGAAGATCGAGGACCGGATTGGCGAGGGTCTGATTGATGAAATGGAAGAGGGTGTGGTCTATTTGCGGGCTCACTATAGCGAGATGACAGGACAAGTTAATTTTTCTTGCCCACAATCACTTGCCTATTACTCTCGCCCGGGCGGAATGGGCCGAGGTCATAATTACCAAACACCTCGGTGATGGTGAGTCCGGCTCCTTCAAACAGCTTGCGGAACAGCTCAGGCTTGATCATTTTCAAGCGCTCCTGATAGTGGTGCTCCTCTCCCTCTGCTATGAAATTGATGTCTTTGACGATAAAGCCCTTCTCCAGCCTTTTCTGCAAATGAAACTGTATATCGCCACGATTGATGATATCACGCGCCTTGAGTAATTTGGAGGTGCACTCGGGATTCATATAGTCCAGCACAAGGGTGCCTCCGGGCACAAGGTCTGCGGCCATAGCATGTATCGCAGCCTGATCATCGGCCTCGTTGTCAAAATAGCCAAAACTGCTAAAGAGGTTTACGACGAGTGAGAAATAATTTTCCCTGTAGACCTTGCGCATATCCCAGACCTCAAAGTGCAGATTGGGGAGCATTTCCTTCTTTGCCTCCTCTATACTATGTGCTGCCAGATCGAGACCGGTAGTGTCATATCCCATTTTGGCAAGGTAGCGGCTGTGGCGCCCTTTGCCGCAGGCCACATCCAGTACCCGGCTGCCCTCCGGGATATGCAGGTGATGCACCAGGTTAGAAACAAAGGCGCGCGCCTCGTCATCATTCCTATTGCTGTAGAGCAGGTGATAGTACGGCGTATCAAACCAAGTTTCAAACCACTTCTTATCCGCCATATTTCATATATGAATGCCGTTCATGTTTATATTTAGCCCCGGTTCGAGTGCCCTTTTTTTGTACATTCGTCGTCCCAAAGTTACGGATATTCTCCCGCTTGGGATATTTGTTGCAACAAAAATTATACACTTGTCCCTTATCAAATCTATATCAGGTATCAGAGGCACCATAGGGGGATTCCCGGGTGCTAACCTTACTCCGGAGGATATCATGAAATTCACCTCGGCCTTTGGCCACTGGGTGATCGAGACCAGCGGCCAGCGCAAAGTGGTGATAGGCCGCGACGCGCGTATCTCCGGCCAGATGGTATCCAGCATCGTAGCAGCTACGCTCCAGTCTATAGGTATAGACGTGGTGGACCTGGGACTCTCTACCACCCCTACGGTAGAGCTGGCGGTATATGATGAGAAAGCCGGTGGTGGCATCATCATCACCGCGAGCCACAATCCCAAGCAGTGGAATGCACTGAAGCTTCTGAACTCTCAGGGAGAATTTATCTCTGCAAAGGCCGGCGAAGAAGTACTACGCATAGCTGAAGAGCGCAGTGTAGAATACGAAGACATCAACTCCCTCGGTAGCTATACGCTGAAAGATGGATATATAGAGAAGCATATCCAGAAGATACTGGACCTGAAACTGGTGGATGTAAAGGCGATACAAGCCAAGAAATTTAAAGTAGCTATAGACTGTGTGAACTCTAGTGGTGGTATAGCGCTGCCTAAGCTGCTCAAGGCGCTGGGTGTGGAGGAAATAGTAGAACTATATACAGAACCTACCGGGCATTTCCCGCACAATCCTGAGCCACTGCCTGAGAACCTCGGCGACCTGGCGAATGCTGTACGCAAATACAAGTGCGACCTCGGCATAGCAGTAGATCCGGATGTGGACCGCCTGGCACTGGTGAGTGACAATGGTGAAATGTTTGGTGAGGAATACACGCTGGTAGCTGTGGCAGACTATGTGCTGCAAAACAAAAAGGGTAGCACCGTATCTAATATGTCATCTACACGTGCCCTGCGCGATGTGACAGAAAAGTATGGCTGCGAGTACCACGCCTCTGCTGTAGGTGAGGTAAATGTGGTGCAGAAAATGAAAGAAGAAAAATCAGTGATAGGTGGCGAGGGCAACGGAGGGGTGATCTACCCTGAGCTGCACTACGGCCGCGATGCGCTGGCAGGTATCGCCCTCTTCCTCACGCACCTGGCCAAGTCTGGCAAGACTGCCTCTATACTGCGGTCTACCTACCCTAGCTATCATATCAGCAAGAAGAAGATAGACCTGGATACGTCTGTGAATATCGATTCGCTTTTTGATCAGGTAGAAAAGAAGTATTCTAACTACGAGGTGAGCACGATAGATGGTGTCAAGATACAGTTTGAGAAAGACTGGGTGCACCTGCGCCGTAGCAATACGGAGCCGATCATACGTATCTATGCAGAGTCTAACTCTGAGACCACCTCAGACAACATCGCCAACCAGATCATGAAAGATCTGCAGGAGTTTAGCAAGTAATAAATTTGCAACTATAGAAAGGCCTGAAACTAGTGACTGGTTTCGGGCCTTTCTATATCCGTGATATGCGGATCATCATTGAAAATGCCGGTACGGTCACAGAGCCATTCTTTGGCATATGACGTAGTGTCATCACGCCACCTGATCGCCTCAGCGTGACTTTTCAATTTACCTCTGTCTTTAGCATCATCCACCTCATACATACTGCGTACGAGAGAGATACTATCAGCTGTATAGCCCACTACTTTCCAATTGGTATAGATCGTAGTATGGATCAGGCGACCTTTCGCATCACTCCGCACCTCATATACATCGCCTACCTGAGGTTTATCGATCCGCTTATTCATTTTATTCTGGTCAAATGGAGATTTGATGAAGGCAAACAACATCAGTGCACCCATTATGATCAGAAATGAATAGGCCCAGACAGGCGTCCTGATGGTGGGTTGCAGTTCATTATACTTTGCAGATACAAACGGAGGAGCCTGTGCTACGCCATACTCTGTCCCACATGCGGCGCATTTGACATCCGCGCTTTTTTCTGTAGGAAACACAGGGAAGCCCAATACAAATATACCCTGCCTGAAAGTAAGGGTCTGCTCGGCCATAAGCTGGCATACCGGGCAGCGGTCTGCCACCAGCGCCTTATGCCTTAAGGCCTTTATGATTCCTATTTTCATGGCTTGCGGCGGATAGTATCTGTGCTATAAAATTCGGCCAACTCATCTGTACCGTAGAGGAAAGACTTTTCTTTAAATTCTTGTCCTGGTATCTTAAGAGCATACAGGCCATCGGGTCCCACGATTCCTATATAGCGTTTGGCTCCCCGGAGGGCTGGTATCCCAGTGGTGACCACAAACATTTCCTTCTGCTTGATATCCTCAGCCAGATCATCCGTGAAACTGGTGCTCATTAGAAAAAGTGCCCGGGTCGTATCGAGATTGTATTCCAGCAGATAATGCATGCTATCTGGCTGCATGGCATCCATCAGGTCCGCGCGCATCTGGCGTTCTATTACGCGTATCATTGCTGTATCACCCGTATATTTACTTTTGCCCAGCTTTGACATATCATATCGCAGCAAGATCTTGGCACGATCCAGCCGTTCCTCTTCTTCTGTATTACTCACTACATTTTCGGTTTTAGATGATCCTGTAGTACCGCTTTTTGTTTTGGTATCATCATCCTTGCCCCATGTGGCCAACCCAATCAGTATAAGTAAAGCTGCAGGTAAATGCGTAGGAATAAAAAACACCAAAGGCAGTTTCAAATATCCGGTATAGGGTCGGGAGAGCAAAAAAGACATCATCATTGCCGCAAGCCCTGACAGGAAAAAGCTCGGGCCGGCAGACCAGTCCAGTTTGGCGCAGATCACTACTACTATCACGGTAGCTATACCGACCAGAAGGGCTTTCCAGTTAAATACTATAGGTAGCATCTGTACGTATTTTGTCTACTACCGCGGTATCGCATATTTTATCATAAGTGTTTTGCCCCCTTTGGTCAAATATGACCCAGAGAGCCGGCAGGATGGTCCATATACAAAAAGACTTAGCCAACTCCCGGCCTGCCGCTTTGAGTGGCGTTTTGTAATCCTCTGCGGTAGTGCTGCTCACTACTTTTAGACCTAGCATATAATGGCCGAGCGTCCCCCCCAGATAGTGATAGCATACCGCACCATATATGGCCACGCACACCAGATATGTCAGGAATGGATGACCGATCTGCTGCAAGGCGGCCAGAAGAAACATAAACAAGATAGAATCTATAAACTCTACGAGAAAGCGTTTCCCAATATTGCCATATCGATATCCGGCCGCCAGCACAGGATCGCCCTGACTATAAAGAGGTGAAACCGGAGAATAAGGGCTCGAAGTCGTAAGAACTGGTTCCTGATAGCCGATCACCTGTTGCAGCTCACTCTTGCTTCGTACACGCTGCCAGTCAGACAGACCTGCTGTCCATACGTCTATGTACGGGGCATTGAAACTATATGATAGTAGCACCTGCACGCCCATGGGTCCCTGCTGGATCCCATTCTGTACGATATAGTAACGTTTTGCCTCGGCCATTACGTAATAATAGGTTTTCGCTTTTAAAAAACGAAATCCGTATTCAACCTAAAGAGCTTATGGCCAGTGGCTTCTCTGTACTACTTATTCATTTCTGCAAAATACTCGAAGAAGTAAGGTATGGTCTCTATCCCCTTATAGTAGTTGAAAAGGCCGTAGTGCTCATTGGGAGAGTGAATGGCATCAGAGTCAAGACCAAAGCCCATCAGTACTGTCTTGGTGCCGAGTACACGCTCAAACATCGTCACGATAGGGATACTGCCACCAGTACGCTGCGGTATTGGCGCCTTGCCAAAGGTTTTTCCCATCGCTTTTGACGCCGCACGATAGGCCACTGTATCAGTAGGCGTGACAGCAGCCTCACCTCCATGCAGATTGGTCACTTTTACCTTTACATATTTCGGAGCGATCTTCACGAAATGATCTTCAAAAAGCTTTGTGATCTTTTCAGAGGATTGATTGGGCACTAGGCGCATGCTGATCTTAGCGTAGGCCTTAGATGGGAGCACAGTTTTGGCACCTTGGCCTGTATAGCCCCCCCAGATACCGTTCACATCCAGTGTAGGGCGTATAGAGACACGCTCTGGAGTGGTGTACCCTTTCTCTCCTAGCCCTTCAGCCATATCGAGGTCCTTATTATACTCCTCCTGGCTGAATGGCGCCTTGGCCATCTCAGCGCGCGCTGCATCTGACACGACCTCTACATCATCGTAGAAGCCTGGTATATTGATCTTGCGGTCGGCATCATGCAGGGATGATATCATATCACAGAGTGCATTGATAGGATTGGCTACAGCGCCGCCGTAGACCCCAGAGTGCAGGTCACGGTTAGGACCGGTGACCTCTACCTCCAGATAGGCCAGGCCACGCAGGCCGGTAGTGATAGATGGGATATCGTTAGCTATGATCGAAGTGTCTGATATCAGTACCACGTCACTCTTGAGCTTGGCTGTATTGGCCTTCACATATATTTCGAGGTTTTCAGAACCGATCTCTTCCTCACCTTCTATCATAAACTTGACATTGCACGGTAGTGCATTGTTCCTCATCATCGCTTCAAATGCCTTGACATGCATATACATCTGCCCCTTGTCATCAGCGCTACCCCGTGCATAGATATTACCATCCTTGATCACCGGCTCAAATGGTGGTGAGTGCCACAGCTCATAAGGATCAGCTGGCTGCACATCATAGTGCCCGTATACGAGCACCGTAGGCAGCTTAGGGTCTATGATCTTCTCGCCATAAACCACAGGGTAACCTTTGGTCTCCTCCAGCACCACCTTATCAGCACCGGCAGCTATGAGTTTATCTTTCACAAATTCTGCTGTGCGCAGGACATCGGCTTTGAACTTTGCATCTGCACTCACAGATGGGATGCGGAGCAGGTCCAATAGTTCATCGAGGTGTTGTTGTTTATTGGCTTCGAGGTATGATTGCAGTTTTTCCATGACTTATATTGAGGGGGCTAATATAGATGTTTTGGCGGGTCCGCCATGTGATTTTCGCCCAGGGGTATAAACAAAAAACCCCTCCGAAGAGGGGCTTCCGAAAAACTTATGAGGGATACTTATTGTACCACAAATTTTTTAGTATAAGAAGCTCCATCTACATTGAGACGGGCAAAGTAAATACCCTTGGCCAAAGCCTTAGGCCCCATATCCATAGTATATGTACCGGCCTGATTCCGCTCTTCTCTCAGCGTAGCCACTTCACTGCCAGCTACGTTTACTATAGATGCCTTCACTGTAGCCGCATTATCCAGGGTGTACATGATCGTACCCTGATCCGTCATAGGGTTAGGATACACACTAAAGCGGAACTCATTATTCTTCACTTCGTTCACTGCAGTAGTAGCGATACGTGTGGTGTACATGTAGTAGAAAAGTTGCATCTCATCAGCAGTAGTGTAGCCAAAGTGGATGAGGTTGCCGCCAGTATTGTTCCATGTAGTCTGGGCTACGATACCGCCACCGTTCGAAAAATCTACCGGGCGCTGTGGTACGAAATACTTCACAGACGGATGCTCCCAGTCATAATAGCCACGGTCAAACAGTGTTGCACCGCTTGGATCATACTCATAGTTGCCATTGTAAAGTGTATCTGTACTGATCCCATTATGAGCTGAAGGATCATTTACATACAGATTGTACCCTGTGCCGTACTTGTGCGTGTGAGAGGACATCATCCAGAGGTAGCGGGTTTCATTACTTCCATTATCTCCGTCTGCATATGGTATATCTGCCGAGGCATGAGGGAAGATGATCAGACCAGGATTATTGACCAGGCGGGTCTTCATCTCTATAGTACTAGAGGTAGGCAGGTGCGGTGTAGTAGATACATTTAGATAGAAATCAAAAGGCTGTACCCCTGATGTACCCGGAGCGGTGTAGTTCTTCATGTGATAGTTCAGGTCCAGGAAGGTCTTCTTAGGCCAGAAAAATGCAGTCTGCGTAGGCAGCGAATAAGTCTGGCTGGTCTGCCATGCGCTGCTCAGAGATTTGTTCCCGTCAAAAGATGAATTGCCTGAAGTAAGCAGTATCCTGCGCATACCGTTTGCCATAGATGCAGCCGAGGCAGAATCGTCAAAACGGAAAAGAAGGAAATGGTGAGATTGGGGATTCATGCTGCCCTCAGTAGCTGTCACCTCTACATCAGAGTCAAAGTCCAACTCATGTTTCAGACAGTATTCTACCTCGGTAGTACCAGTACCCGGTACGAAGATAGGCCCCATATGCACCTGCTTACCCGTGCCCGGAGCTGGCTTGGCCGGCTTAGGGTAGAAAGCAGCGCGGGCTGTATCATTGTAGTAAGCGTGAATAATGTTAGTGTCTACCAGCGCGCTACTCTGGCCAGCACCATATATGATCCACTGGCGGATAAACTCAGCCTCGATATTAGTCAGGCCAGCATGTACGTGCACAGAGTCTGCCTCGCTGGCAGGGAGGTCCAGGTCAGTATCCAGCCAGCTGGCCGCTTTCTTTAGCAGGTAGCTCTCATAGGGTTGATTTACCCATACGAGCTTTTCGCCGCGAGCCAGGGAGGATGCATTGCCAGGCAGCTGATTTACCAGCGCAGCATATACCGCACCGGCAGAACCATCAAACTTCAAAGCATCTGCAGAAGACGCACTATGGCACGCCGCATTAGAGCACTTCGTATTCAAGGTAGTGTAGACCAGATCATATGTATTTTGTGCAAATACAGTGACCGGGAGTAGAAGCACTGCAAAAAGTAATTTTTTGAACATGGCTGGTTTACTTGATTTTTTGATTATCCGATGAAAATACACAGTAATATATAATACTGCAAGGTCACAGGCCTTTTAGGAACGTTAAAATGTCCACCCCATCAGCATAATCAACCAACGACGGTTTTTGTGAAGCCCCAAAGGGCACCATATCGAGATTTAACATTTGTCCAACCTCTTCACTACCTACTATGCATTGAATCTCTCCGATATGCTGCCCTATTTCTTCCTTGAGACGACCTGTATCCCCATACCTTTCATAGTATAACATAGAAACCGGAGAAGCGATAGCTGTCTGCTCCTGTATCATCACTATTTCATTAGCGAGATGAGGAGTTCTATTCAGCAGCAGGATAGTCCTGTTATAGTCATAGTTGTTCATGTATTTGGTGTGATGAAACATCCACTGGTACCGGTCAAAATGGGGGAACAGCTGTGTGATATCATAGTCCTGCGGTACATAGAGCTTGGACACATTGCGGCAGCCAAAACCAAAATACATGAAGATATCATCAGCGAGTGCCAGGAGCTCAGCGTCCGTTTCCCGGCCAGTGAGAATCGCTATAGAGTTGCGGCTCTTGCGCAGTATGCGTGGCTTGTCGCGAAAGTAATACTCGAAATACCTGTAGCTGTTATTGCTCCCTGTGGCGATCACTGCATCATAGTCATGTAGCTTCTCCACTATCTGCGCCCTGGCCGGTAGCGCTGGATCTATCTTGCACAGCATATCAAAGACTACAGGGAAGAGCAGATCATCCTTGCCGGAGAGTTTGATCTGCATAGCATGTCCAGTGACATAAGCACAGAGAAAATCATGAAATCCTACGAGTGGGATATTGCCCGCCATGATGATCCCTATCCGCACGGTAGGGTCCTGCTCAGCCAGCTCGTAGCCTGAGAGCCATGACCTGAGCTGCCCCTCATCCAGCATCTGCTCAGATATAGCCCGGATAGCCGCATGCGTGAAGTCTGAAGTAAAAAACGGATTGGTGGTAGCAGTACGGTTTATCACAGCCTCCAGCAGTTCGCTATCCCTCAGTCTGTCAGCTAATGCTACGAGATGGTGGATGCGCTGTATTATTCTTTGATGCATTTGTCTATCTATTTAGGCAGTGGGGGTATGGTTATCTACCGCCGGATGAAAGAATCTATGCTGCCGGGGCACAAATATCCATTAATTAGCGTTATAGTGCGAACTCGGACAGCTAAAACCGGGCAGTACTGATCCAAGCCTAAATACACAAGCATGAAAAAGAATATCGCGGTAATGGCCGGTGGCCCCGGAGCTGAGGCGGGCATCTCACTCAAAAGCGGCGAAATAGTATGCCAGCATCTCGACAAAGAAAAGTACAATGTCTACAAAGTGCTGATAGAAGATACTGCCTGGGTGGCCGAGCACGACGGTACACGCACAGTGGTAGATAAAAATGATTTCAGCGCCATGATAGCTGGGGCCAAGGTGAAATTTGATGCCGTTTTTATAGCTATACACGGTACTCCCGCCGAGGATGGCAAACTACAAGGATACCTGGATATGATGGGCATACCGTACAACTGCTGTGGCGTCATGACCGCCGCTCTTACTTTTGACAAGAGCCGTACAAAGGAGTATCTAAGGCTATCAGGTGTGCTATCAGCGCGATCTGTAGTAGCCAAAAAAGATGGTGACCGTACAAAACTGGCGCAACAAATCAATAACGAACTTACCTATCCTCTATTTGTAAAACCTAATAAGAACGGCTCAAGCTATGGTGCATCTAAGGTAGACTCAGCGGAAGGGCTGGATGCCGCTATCAGGCTTGCCTTTGACTATGATGATGAGATACTGGCAGAGGAATACATCAAAGGTACAGAAGTAACCTGTGGTGTGATGCGCTACAAGGGCCAGGTGACTCCTCTCCCGCTTACAGAGATTCGTAGCAAAAATGCATTCTTTGACTATCAGGCTAAATATGAAGGACACTCAAAGGAGGTAACCCCCGCAGAGATCGATCCTGCTATAGCCAAAAGCATACAAGAAACCTCCGCCGCTATCTATGAGAGGCTCGACTTTAAAGGAATGTGCCGGATAGATTATATTCTGAGAGATGGCCAGTATTACATGCTGGAGGTCAATTCAGTGCCGGGCCTCTCAGCAGAAAGTATCGTACCTCAGCAGGCGCGGGCCTTTGGTCTGACGCTTACAGAGCTTTTTAGCAATTCGATAGAGGCTTGTCTTTCATCTTCGCGGCCAGACTACGCAGATATAGAATGATGAAACCCTGATCAGGCGGAAACCGTATAAACAGTCGACAGATTGTTCATATTAACCCTAACCCGATGTCAGCAGAAGTTCCTTATCCATATTTTCACGTCAGAGATTGATAGACTCTTTTTAGAGCATTAATTTCTCAGTACGGAAATATACCCCTTGCGCAGCCGCCGCTCGCTGCTATCTATCAGCACGTATGTATAGTTGCCTACTGGCATATCGGTCATATCTATGGTCATGTTGGGCCCCGAGATGGCTATATCCTTCATGAGCACGCTAGTCTCCGCCTCTATGATGATCCTGCAGCCCAGCAGCGTGCTGTCAGCGCGCACCTTCATCGTATTGATCACCGGATTGGGTAGCAGCCAGAGAGAGTCTGCCTGTATATATGGTCTGACAGGGGGTGGAAAACCATAGCCCCAGACCACACCATCTATCCAGGTCTCGTTTCCTCTTGCCGCCGCATTTCTCATCCGTCCACCATAGATGGTGATCCGGGCTGTATCCGGCACCTCCAGATTGTAATACTCCAGTGTATCTGTAAAGAGGGCATAACCGGACATCACAGTACTATCAGGAAATATATCCTGACGGTCGATAGCCACCGTGTCCCGCGTACCCCGCGAAGGGCTCCACCGCGTGAGCAGCAACCTGACACTCGCCGTATCGGCCACAGGGTGACTGAGCCTGACCCAAAAGCTAAGCGTCGATGGACGCGCCCCTAGCGGCACCCCCGACCCGACCCAGTAGCCTCGTGGCTGTGATGCCACACCTACAGCGATCACTCCAGGCATATAGGTATAGTCGTCATCTACAGTAGTCTTTGCACCTGTTTTGCCATTTGTGGCTATGCCCGTAGTATGTACGAATGTGCCATATGCCTCACTATTGACCGCAGCGCGCCTATGTAGTGTGTCTGCTACCAGCCGTATGGCGGATACGCCACCATGTACATACGCAGTCCGTGTCTCCTGGGTGACCCACTTATTGACAGGCAGACCGAGCAGCCTCTCTGTAGTAGCCCAGCCATCCGGCCGCACGGTATCTATCCCACTCCAGACCTCAAAGCCCCCATTAGTGATCTGAGGCTGAGCAATGGCCGGAAGCGATAAAAACAGAATAAATATAAAAGCAGTGTAATGTAAGATCTTCATGCGTATAGGTTTTGTGAGATAGGAGGGATTTCACCCACTCTAATTTAGCTATTTCTGTGCCATATGCCGAAGGTCATAAAATCTGGCTGTGCTTTGAGCTATATTTGGCCGTACCAAAAACCATATAATATGCGTCATAGCTTTGGCATATATGCTACTATCACTGTACTCGCCCTCTTGCTTACCTCTTGCCACGACAAGCAGAATAACAACAATACAAACCCTAATATCCCGCCGGATATCAATACATCATCAATCAAAGGCTATGGCCTACTCTCCCGTGTACCGGGTATATGGGATGGCCCGGTATCCTCGACCACAGCTCTGGGCGGCTACCCCGAGTGGATCGTAGATTTCCGGCCTATCAGTGGCGGGCAGGTCTCTGCCAAAAATGAACTCGATACAATGAACGATATCTTTATGTCCTTCTTCATAGTGTACGATAGTACGGAGTACAAACTATGCTTTAGAAATGGAGGCAGTTTTGCCGGTATGAAGCGGGTATCCTACCTGATAGCAGATAGCGTATCTGAGTCTGGCAGCCAGGCATATTACCGCTTTTCGGATTTTATCAAGGGTACCCGGCGTGCCTGGTCTGAGGTCATATTTCATGATGATAGCCTGATCCTGCGCAGCTATACCAATAAAAACAACTCCCTGTCATCTGCCGTCCTGCACATGGAGTGGCGGGCAGGCAGGCAGGATACCACCAGCTGCCAGGCCGCTAAGCAGGCTTTCAGCTATCCTCAAAAGATCATGGTAAAGAACTTTTCGTCGACCTTTGCAGGGCTGACCGAGAGTATCTTCTACACGCTGAGCGGAGACCCATACCCTGAATCAGCTCAGCCGTACCTGGGGCAGGCTACACTCTCCTATTCCTTCTCGCCGTCTCTGCCTGCACCAGACCCTAATAAATCCGTACTGATGGTAGTGACTACACAACCTATGATATCAGGTATCTCTATCAACTATGCAAGCCTCAAAACACGCTCGAGGTATGTGTTACTCAATTCGGCAGACAGGTCTTTTACGTTCAACTATATGCATCCTGGCACCTACTATATGTATGCCATATATGATGCTGATGGCAATCGTACGCTGAGCAGCGGAGACTATGTGAGCGCGTCCAATGCGACCTTTACCTTGCCGGCTACGGGTACTGTTTCCCAGACTACGCTTGTCAATTTTCAGATACCATGACCTGAGGTCATTGCGGTGTGTAAAGCATCTTTTGCTGGATCGATTTATTCACCTGCTGGAAGGACTGTTTCAGCAGGGCAATTTCTCCCGGTAGTACTATATATTTTTTCACCTTCAGCTCAGTCGTGATAGTGACTGTATTGTCTGCCGCACGCACTGAGCGCCGCTGGAAAGACACCATAGCATTATCAATATTGGCGTCTGATGGCAGGCTGATATCCCCTGCCGGCAGATGGTAGACCAGTTCTTCTTTTTTGACACTCGGGAAGTCCAATAGTATATCATACCTCACAGCCGTGTCTGCTGATACGTTGCTATACCATTTGGTCAGCCGCGTAGCCGGCAGATACATTTTAGTTCCATTTTTAAAATCATAAATATGGTCCGTCTCTCCGTCAAAGGACATAGAAATAATACCTCCGCTATCATGTGGCGCTCCTAGCGCCAGATGGTCAGGCTGCCTGAGATGCAGATACTTGAAGAGGTGGTCTACCTGCTCGGTTTCTTTGCCCATATACAGCTCTGATTTGGCGCCCTGTCGGTACTCCCCCCCTACCGATATAGTACTGGATACCTGACCGCTGCCATCTCCATGCACTGTCACGTGATGCAGCATAGACATAGGGCTGCTCTCCGGAGCCGAGGCAGGCGTCCGGACCAATCTACCTCCCTGGGGCAGCACTTGTAGTCCATACCTGTTTTCCGTAAATGTACCAAGATGGCCAGCACTCATCGAGCTGCTGGTACACTCCAGCCACTCAGGCTGCCCATCCGCCATGGCACAAAGTATCACATGATTAAACTTATCGGCCGAAAATGCCGAATCCACTTCTGGCTCTTTTGAGCCTGCATTGATGAGTATAGGGGTGGAATTGACCCCTGCAGCCTCCAGCAGCGCACATAGATAGTTACTGAGCGCTTTGCAGTCGCCGTACCGTTCATTATGCACGCGCTGCGCATCAAAGGGAATGATACCACCTATACCCATCTGGATACTGATATAGTGAAAGTTTCGTTGCAGGTAGGCATAGAGTATGCTGACCTTCTCATGATCAGTTTTAGCTCCCCGGACCATCTCTCGCACTTCAGCCTTTACGGTATCAGACAGGTTCCTTTGATGGCGCCACATCCTGGCCACTGTAGTACTAAATTTTTCCCAGCTTTCCATAGACCCTTTATAGCCATCTATCTCAAAGTCCGATGGGCTGAAGTCTATATGCGGCATGTAATATCTGTAAGACCATGTGCTGATCATGAGCGGTTGTACACGTAGCCCGGATACTGACCACGTATATTCTTTGCCGCCAGATGTGATCTGTGGCCTGGCATCTATATGATAGGATTTCCACCGGAGCTGCATCTCTTGCGGTATCGTCACTTTGCAGGTACTGAGCTGTACAGCCTCACCTGGCTTCTGTATGATCCAATCCGGATAGTCTAGTACTCCTATATGCTGGATGGTCGTACTGACATCTGCCGTCACCGGGTAGGCGCCACCTGCCGTCTTGAGATACTTCACGCGATAGTCAGAAAAAAACGCTCCCCCCGCAGCATCGTCCTGCATGTCATCGATATCATGTTTATTGAGCTGTTTCCCATTGCGATCATATATCACCACGCGTATCTCTTTGATGT
This sequence comes from uncultured Chitinophagaceae bacterium, assembly GCA_964571705.1. Taxonomy (GTDB): domain Bacteria; phylum Bacteroidota; class Bacteroidia; order Chitinophagales; family LD1; genus UBA1941. The sequence goes on along the minus strand of CAZNDJ010000024.1, from coordinate 19,120 downwards.
GTGTGAACTTGTCATAGCCTTCCATGATATTCAGCTCATCTGCACCCGTCTCATCCAGTATGGTCACCACTTTATGCAGTGTGTACTCTATTTTCTGAGGACTATATATATGGAGCTCAAACTCTTGATTGCGCACCACCTTGTGAGCACCCTGCATGAGGCTATCAGGTATGAGTGATACAGCCAGCTCCTCTCGCGTACCTGCATAGGATACACAGGACGTCATGGCTATGAGCAGGGATAGGACTATTTTCTTCATGATTACTTTCTGTGCAGGATCACAGGCCGCTGCCTTGCGTCAAAATACTGTTTTTCAAAGTCAAACAACATAGGATATTCCTCTATGGGATAGAAAGAGCGTTGATAGTTTAGCCTGCTGACCGTGGCTAGCACACCATCTTCCACTGCTGAGCGAAAAGAATATGATGCAGAACTATCGCTCATGCGCAGTACAAAAGAAGGAACGAGGCTATCTACTTGATATGAATCAGGGATGGTGAGGCGCATGCTCACCACAGTGCGGTCTGTAGTGGCAAAATCCACATCGGCCCGCCTGTTGATATTGACAAAAGGATTCACACCGCTACCATAAATGCTGCCAGGAGATACGTATATATTATTGTCATTATCGCTATTGACCTGCATCGTAAATCTCACCCTCTGACGGAAACAATGTGAGTCTGTCATCACACTATCGGACAGCGACTCTATGTTAATGTTAGGCAATACTACTTTGAGATAATTGGCGCTTGCACTTTGCACACTACTCTTGCGCAGGATCAGCATTTTTTCAGCTTCATGATTGGTATATATGATATCTATATCTCCGCTCAGCTGGCCTGCGTCATCCAGTGTCGCATTGATCATGACGTTGGTAGCGCTGCTACTTTTCTCACTGATATTATACCAGTAGTGATTATCAGCCCCTCTGATGACCCATCCCGACGTATTGACCTGCTCCAGTGGCAGCTCGCCAAAGGCCAGGAATCTGTCGGAGGCATCCAGTGCTATCTTCCGCTCTTTATCGATCTCCACCAGTACGTCCAGGGCGTAGTAGTCCGTAAATATGGGATAGTCCTGATGCATACGCCCATGGCGGCGGTCACCTACCAGCATGGGATAGGCATGCAGATCGGCTGCACGCAGCAGGCTGATCAGTAGCAGGTTTATCTCCGTCTGGGAGCCAGTTTTATTTTTCCATGTCACGCTGTTTGGAGTCTTAGTGCTCGAGCCTCCCCTTCCATTGTCTGATACATTGGCTCTGACAAATTCGAGTAAGACACGAGCCTTTTGCTCAGCGCTCATAGTATCTGACAGTAGGGGCTTCCATAGCTTGCGCGGTACCGGATTCAAGGTCAGGTTTCCTATAAAATCATCATTTGCAAATAGCTTTTCGGAAAATTTATCAAAGGAGGAGATCCATCCATCACCATTGCCAAATGGTGTGCGCGCGTAGGAGAACTGGAATGCTATCCAGCTCGAATAATTTCGGCTGGCGCTGATGAAGGGCTCAGCCTCATAGGATCGCACGCGTCGTGCTGTATATGTCCACTTAGTACCCGGCAGTGGCTCTGCCATAGAATAAGCAGATCTGTAAGTGACTGTAGAGGTAAAGTCCTCTTTCTTTTCAATAATGGTATCTCCACGTGCTTCATGCTTATCTACATAGTACACCAGGGCATCCAGGAAACCGACAGATATACTGCTGTAGGCATTGGGTATATCAGAGGTAAAATACCACTGCGGCAGTGAATTGCTTATATTCTGCTCCAGCTCATAGGCCACCTCCACCACACTGCCGGGCTGCACTCCAGGCGCAGCAAATGTGACGAGGTCTTGCCTGTCATTGACCTTGGTGCGGTGTATATCCTCCGCTGCCATTACCGTTTTCTTCATTTCCCCATTCACCAGATTATAGCAGATGGCGTAGATATTCTTTACTTCCTCCTTGCTTCCCACACTGACCGGTATACGCTTTTGTACCCTACTGGTACCTTTGTCAGTGAAGATTTTGAACCGCTGGTAGTAGGCCGTATTGATCCTGATCACAGAGCCATAGTCATTCTCTATCTGCCTATACCTGATATCTGCGAGGTCCAGCAGCAGCATAGCGGGTACTCCCTTTTCAAAATCACATTCGGTCATCTTGAGCTCCTCGATGGTCGCATCGCCCCACTCCTTAAATCGGCAGTTTACACCCTGAGAATATGAGGAAAAGGTAAAACTGATCAGGCATAGGATCAGCAGGACAGGCATTGTTTTCATATGGCAGTAAAAATAGAAACTTCACACTGATCTGAAAGACAAGTATCTGCCTATTTTTTAAAGATGAAATACACTGCCAGCACCAGCAGCCCGAATCCTATAAAATGATTGGCTCGCAAGCTTTCATTGCGAAAGGCTATAATAGAGAAAACGGTAAACACGCTGAGTGTGATCACCTCCTGGATGACCTTCAGCTGCAGGAGCGTAAAGGGTCCGCCATTCTCCTGGAAACCGATTCGATTGGCCGGTACCTGAAAGCAATACTCAAACAATGCGATACCCCAGCTGATAAATATAATGCTGATTAGCCCCAGGCTGCTAAATCCTTTTATGTCCTTAAACTTCAAATGGCCATACCATGCCAGGGTCATGAAAGTATTGGACAGGATCAGGAGGCCGATGGTCAGTAGTGCTTTTTTCATACCACAAATATGGTACTTACCTTGGCAAAAAGCATGCTAGGTTATTACCCCTCCCTGAGGCGTAGGTCATGGGCGATCTGCGTGATATCTCCGGCAGTGAGCGGTTTTTCAAAGTATGCTTTGATCTGAGGATAGGCCTGAGCGCGCATTTTGTCCTGCTCCATCACTGAGGAGGTAAGCATGTAGACCAGTGTCTGGTCTGTGCACTTCTTATCCTGTATATACTGATCCAGAAATTCAAATCCGTTCATCACAGGCATATTCATATCCAGCAGGATGACATCCGGGCAGTTTTCTCTGCCCTCCAGATGCTCCAGGGCAGTCTTGCCGTTAGACGCCTCATGTACCACGCACCCCAGGTCAGATTTATTGAGCGTACGTTTAGTGAGCTTTACAAACGCGTCACTATCATCTATGATCAGGATTTCTATTACTGCCATTTCGCTTTCTATGTTGCTTCCGGATACAACCATAAAGTTATATACGGAAATCTTCTACATTAGGTCGTAGGTTTATCACAATTTCTCCCTTGTAAGACAATGCAAATTAAACACATGGATGAAAAACAGAAAGGCAAATCCATGTCATTCAGGCAATTAATTGGACCAAACGACAATTCCAGACGGCAAACCGCTGAATATCAACGTCTGGGACTACCGATCCGGGCTGGAGCTGCCGCTGGCCGGGTTGGCGCCTCGATATGTGCGGGCTGTGGACTGGCAGGTGCAGACGGCCTGATCGCTGGTGCACTCTGTGGTGCCTGACGGGGATTGGCCTCGATATGCTGGTAGGTGGGCTCCACGCGCTGCGCCGGAGCAGGGGGAGTCCAATCCTGCTGGCGGCTCGGCTGAGCACGCTGAGGAGCGGTCATATCTCTCTGCTGCTGGCCCTGAGATGTAGAAGGTTCAGATCGTGGCACATTGGTGGGCGCTGCTCCCCTGTCCGGCGCCTGAGTAGGCCGGGCAGTAGGTTTGATAGCAGGGCGATAGATGCTCACAGCACCATTGCTTATAGTTGTAGCCTGTGGCTTGGCAGCCGGAGCGATATTGACACGTGGGATATCGTGTCTTGCCTCCTTCTCTACTTCTTTCAATTTAGGCCCGGAGTAGTACAGCGCTTTGTCAAAGGAGCCGATATGACTTATCTGTATAATGTGCGGATCGATACTACCTCCATCGTGGTTGACCACCGTATTATTGACTATCTGACTAGAAACATCCCTGTCCGCAATATGGCCCTGCTGGGTAAAGTACCAATGGTGGTCCCGGCTGCCATAGTGTGTAGATGTGTACTCTCCCGGCCATAGTGGTGCCCAGCAGTAGTAGCCTTCATACTGACCCCATGCTACCCACGCCGGTGCCCATAGCGAGCCGGGCACCCAGACCCAGCCGTAGCCGGGATCCTGATACCAGCGGCCATAGTGAAAGGTAGCCCATCCCCATGCAAAATCTGAGATCCAGGTCCATCCATACTCCGTGTACTCCCAGTGACCATTGGTCAGGTAGGGTTCAAAACCGGCACCAGCTTGAAGTGGTACCCATACATTGCCGTACTCCGGGATCTGTACCCAGCGGCCATAGTCATCCAGTTCATCATAGAATGTCTGGGCACTGGACGCGGGCTGGTCCATTTGCTGCTGGCTGTAGCCATCGCTTGTGTACACATCATCGCCACCACCGTTGCTATTTTCGTAGTAGCGGTCATCCTGTGCTATTGCTGCCCAGGATGTCAGGCTGGCTATCAGTATTATCAGTATCCTTTTCATATAGTAGATTGACGGTTCAAAATTAGCTTATCATGAGGCCTTTCCGGTTTCTTATGAATTATTTAACTAAAAATACCATGCCAGTGATCTTACCTTGGCCTCCAGGTAGTAGCCTGTTGCATTATCTTTCTAGAACTATTTCTGTACATTCATACCTCATCTTAAACTCAATAGATGCTGACAGCAGCTCCCTCATCCCTTGCCCAGTTTGCAAATGGACCTGTATCTTATGGATTGTATAGCGGTCCCATATCGGACCTTAGCACACGGCCGTGGGCAGCACTCCGCCGTTCGCAGCGCAAGGCTTGGATATTTGCCAGTGCGTTCAGTACACAATATTGTGTAGGGTTTGCTATAGCAGATGCTGGTCTGGTAGCCACTGCTTTTGTTTACTTTTTTGATATCAGCACCGGTAAATATGTAGAGGAGAAAGCAACGGTACCATTGGGCTTCTCAGGCGATTTTGACCCTGACATGACGAGCATGTGGCAGCTTAAGGACTTTACCATAAAACGTGAAAAGGAGTACATTATATGTTCCTATCAGGGCAAGAGGATTCGGCTCAGCATATCACTACAGGAGAATGGTCATGGCAGCACCACTCTAGCGCCGGCAGGCGACAGGCCGTTTCACCACACATACAAAAATCTACTACTGCCTACCACAGTAGAGGGGACCGTAGATGATCATCAGATCAAATTTGATGGCAACATCGGTGGATTGGATTTCAGCAAAGGATACCCCCCGCGGCATACTTTCTGGAACTGGGCATCACTGAATGGCGTCACCGATACTGGTCTTGAGTTTGGGGTCAATCTGGTAGGAGATTTTAATAACAGTATAGAAAATGCACTGTGGGCCGGCGGCAAGGTGCATCAGCTGTCACAAGCTACTTTTAGCTATGCCCGGCCAGTGGAGAAGAACACCTGGCAGATAGCCACAGTAGATGGCACGCTCAATATGAAGTTTACTCCTCGGGGCGTGCGCGGAGAGGATATCAATGCTTTCGTCATGATGAGTAGATTCAAGCAGCCATTCGGCTCCTTTAGTGGTACAGTGAAATTGGACGGCGTATTACATAACTTTACCGGACAGGGAGTAGTAGAGGAGCATTTTGCCAAATGGTAGTTTAGGCCGATACCCATTCATATTTATCTGGCTCAAAGTGCTTCGTACGCTTCATAAAAGTGAAGGTAAAACCTGGCCATAGTGTCACATTCTTTCCATTTTTGTTTTGATACCAGCTATGGCAGCCACCAGACTGCCACACAGAGTGAGCCAGCTCCTGTTGTAGCTTTGCGTTATAGCTCCTCTGTACGTCAGCTCTTACATCCATATATTTGGCACCGCGCATTCTCGCATTCTTGATGGCCTGTACGATATAGCCTACCTGGGCTTCGATCATCAGGATCATGGAGCTATGCCCCAGACCAGTATTAGGCCCCACTACCAGAAACATATTAGGGAATCCTGACACGGTAGTACCCAGATATGCTTCGGCACCCTCACTCCATGTTTCATTCATGTCGCGTCCTTGCAGTCCCTTTACGACAAATCGGGTTACATTTTCCGCAGCCTGGAAGCCTGTGGCCAGCACTATGGCATCGACATCATACTGCGCGCCATCTGCCATGCGTATCCCCTTTTCGTTTACCTCGGCTATTCCATCTGTATGTACAGTTACATTAGCTTTTTGGAGCGCAGGATAGTATTCATTAGATAGCAGTATCCGCTTGCATCCTATCACATATGCCGGAGTGAGCTTTTTGCGCAGTGCAGGATCTTTCACAGCGCGATTGATATAGCGCGTAGCTACCTTGCCAAAGAGCCTCATAACAGAAGGATTTACTACAAAGCCTATAGCCATGAGTTCGTGTTGCCAGTACAGGCGCCACCTGTACAATGCACGCATGAAACTAAAACGCTCATACATACTCCTTCTGAATCCCGATATTGCCTTGTCCGGCTTCGGTATCACCCAGGCCGGTGTACGCTGAAACACCTCCAGCCTGGACACAGTATCTGCTATAGCAGGGATGATCTGTATAGCGCTGGCACCAGTACCGATCACCGCTACGCGTTTGCCACCGTAGTCATACTTATGATCCCAGCGGGCCGAGTGAAACATCGTGCCTGCAAAAGTTTCCAGGCCCTTGATAGAAGGATATGCCGGATCACTGAGGCCTCCCGAGCAGGATACAAAGTACCGGGATGTGTACTCCTCCCCTGAGGAGGTGGAGATATGCCACAAACCAGCGTGGTCGTCAAACACTGCGCTCACCACTTCGGAGCGCAGCCTGATGGCGCCCCTCAGTCCATACGTATCTACACAATAATCCATGTAGTGGAGTATCTCCTGCTGCGGGCCAAACTGACGGCTCCAGGACGGATTAGGCGCAAAAGAAAATGAATAAAGATGCGACTCCACATCGCATGCAGCACCAGGATAGGCATTGTCATACCAGGTCCCACCTATTGCATCATTGCGCTCCAGTATCAGCAGGTCACTATACCCTTCATCCCTGAGCTTGATGGCCATACAGATACCGGCAAATCCGGCACCGACTATTATTGTGTCATGATAAGTACTCATAATATTGGAACTAAGCCAAAAGAACTAAACAATTAACTGATTTACAATACCGTGAATCGATCTCTCGCCTATACTATCCCAAAATCCGTCAAAATAGGTCATAAACAGATTCATAAACTTTAAGACTTGTCTTATTGAATATTTGCTATCAGGCCTTTATCTTTGCGCTCTCTTTTGAGACCAAGAATAAAACCCTTCTGTGCCTCATGACGTCTAAACCAATTTATGTAATGCTAGCCGACGATAGTCCGGATGAGCATTTTCTATTCATACATACCGTGAAAGGTATCGATAAATCTATCAGCGTGGCGACTGCTATGAATGGAGAAGACCTGCTGGATAAGCTCGGTAAGGCGCAGGAGCTACCAGACCTCATATTTCTCGATATCAATATGCCGCTAAAAAACGGAAAAGAAAGCCTGTCTGATATAAGAAAGGATAAACGGCTATGTGATGTACCTGTAGTGATCTACTCTACATCAGATGAAAAAAGTGATATCGAAGAGACCTTTGCACTCGGAGCCGATATGTATCTCAAAAAGCCACAAGATTTTTTAGAACTGGAAGACATACTCAAAGCTGTTTTGAATTTGTATCGCACCAAAGGCTTCAGCCGCGGAGATCGTAGCAAATATATTTTTTCCCTGACCTGACACCTTCCTTGTGCGATACAACAAAAGCCTTGTAACTTAATTTACATAAAGTAGAAAATAAAAAGCCCCCCGGATCACGGAGGGCTTTTTGTTTTTTAGAAAGTAATTACTGATTGCACTGCACCTGATAGGTACCGCAACTAACCTTTAGGGTTTGATAGCAGCCTTTCTGTGTAGTGACTACCGCGTCATCATTGTTGCATGGGCAGACATTACCTACCATAAATACCACTTGCCCCTTGGCATCAGTGTATTTAGCAGGCTGGCCCGTACACGGTATAGATACCATGGCGCCCATGATAGGTTTATTGTTGTAATCCGTCACCATAACCCACAGAGGCAATTCACCTCCTATAGGCTTGATAGGCTTGACTGGCTTAAAGGATGTCCTGACATTGCTGTTAAACTCAGGAGCTGGATCCGTTGGCTTTACATGATTGCCACTACCGGCATGAGCCTCCATACCGGCAAACAGGATTGCAATTACCGCGAAAATTTGCATCATTTTTTTCATACATTTGAAATATTGGTTGACTTACACCTACGTTCATAACAGGCACTTTGTTACATTTCCCATGCAGCACCCGGCGGAGCCTCACCAGACATCACTTGATCATGCACATGCTCTTTACAACAAAGGAGAGTTCCGCGATGCACTATCGATCCTCGACGAACTGGAAGCCAAAGCTGACAAGGAGTTGTCGCTTCTCATCCGGCTCAAACTGACCAACCTCAAAGGCCTTATATGGTTTAATCTCGGTGAGATAAAAAAAGCAGAGAGCTATAGCCTCCAGTCCCTGGAACTGGCAAAAGAATATGGGGACGATGTTTATATTTTCCGCAGGTATGACAATCTGGCCTCGCTTTATTCTTATGCCAAGGAATACCATCTGGCACATGACTACCTGCAGAGGTCTCTGGAGCTGAAAGAGACGACACAACATGAGCAAGACCTTATTCCTGGCCTGTTGCAGCTCGCTTCCTTTCTCTTCTACATAGACAATTTAGAATCAGGCAAAGAGACCATAAAGAAGGCCGCCAGTATTATGGAGCGGTACCCTCCGGATGAGCAGGTATTGATGCATTATGATTTTCTGATAGGCATGCAGTACAAGCGTGAAAAAAAATATACTGAATCCCTAGTTCAATATGATAAGGCAGCTAAGCGGTCACAGAAGCTCGGCTATGCTAACGTAGAATGCAGGTCATATACCAATCAGGGTGATATCTACGTACAAGTGGAGGATTGGGCCAATGCTCAGGATAGATTCCAAAGATCTCTCGAGATATCTACTAAAAACCACCTCTTTATAGACGAGCAAAACACCTGCATTCAGCTAGCTTTCACCTCGCTGAAACTGGGAGATATCCAGCGGTGCAAGGAACTCTATCTACGTGTGAAAGAGGATATATATAAGTCCGGTGACAATGTATTGCTCAAGGATCTGGAAAGTGTAGGAGCACTCATGCATGAGGCAGAAGGCAACTACAAAGAAGCGATGGAAGCATTCAAGCGCCATATGGAGCATTACAAAAAGCAATACGACAATGAGCTGAGCCGCAATATCATCAACATACAGGCTAAATACGAAACAGAGCGTGGTGAGCGTCAGCTCAAAGAGTCCCGCCTGATGCAGGTAGAGAGCGAGCTCAAAGCACTCCAGGCACAGCACGACCTGCAGGAAACGGAGCGGAGATTTCGCACCATGATAGAGAATAGTACAGATGGTATAGTGATCATGACGGCTGGCAGGGAGCCCGTTTACATGAGTCCTTATGTCCACAAGATATTAGGCTATCATGAAAATGAAATGATAGGTATTGATGCTTTTCCTATGGTGCACCCTGACGATCAGGATCGCGTATCGGCGCTCGGCTTATCCGTATTAGCCAATCCCGGCATACCGATCCATGGCCAGTTTCGTTTTCCTAAGAAAAACGGAGAATACGTCTGGATAGAAGGTACAGGTATCAACCTGCTCGATGATCCCGGAGTAAAGGGGGTGGTTTGCAACTTTCGGGACGTATCTGAGCGCAAGGAAACAGAAAGTGCCGTACAAGAACTGAACAAATCACTCGGCACGCTGGTATCAGAGCGCACTGCAGAGCTCGAAGAAGTAGTGAAGGATCTCGAAGCATTCAGCTACTCTGTATCTCACGATCTCCGCTCACCGCTGAGGATTATAGCTGGCTATGCCAAGCTGATACAGTCAGACCATACGGAGACACTGAATGAAGAAGCGCGGGAATTCATAGAGATCATACTCGATAATACCAAACGTATGGGGCAGCTCATAGATGACCTGCTCAATTTCTCCCGTATGGGTCGCAAGGCGCTTTTCAAAAGTCCTGTGGATATGAAAGCTATGATACATGTGGTCACTGATGAGCTGCGCAAGGCCATGGGCCACTTGCCTCACCAGATCATCCTGCAGGAGCTACCTCCGGCATATGCTGATCATGCCCTGATCAAGCAGGTATGGGTCAATCTTATTTCAAATGCAGTAAAGTACTCTTCCAAAAAATCAACACCTGTAGTAGAGATAGGATCTATGATACGGGATGACGAGACAGTTTATTTTATCAAGGACAATGGCGCAGGGTTCGACATGCGCTTTGCGCACAATTTGTTTGGCGTATTCAAGAGATTGCATGACCGTTCAGATTTTGACGGGATCGGGGTCGGATTGGCACTTGCTCATCGTATCATCAAAATGCACGAAGGCCGCATTTGGGCAGAAGCGGAGCCCGACCAGGGAGCCACATTCTACTTTACCCTTGGGCCGGATGCCTGATTTAATCTACTTTGACGAAGTATTTGTATGATCGCATGGCGCCTGTATCCAGCCTGATCAGGTACACACCAGAGATCAATACAGAGCAATCGAGCAATATCCGCCCCCTCTGGTGCACTGATGGGATCACGACCTGATGGCCCGCCAGATCGTACACACTTACTCCTGGTGGATTTGTTTCAGAGGTATTGAACTCTAGTGTCAGAGGGCCGGATACAGGATTGGGATGCAGAGTGACCCTCATATCCTGGCCTGACTCCGGTATGCCGGCAGGAGCCAGGACGGTGATTGCTTTTGTGCTGCTAGTAGTGCATCCATACGGATCAGTATAGTCATAGGTGATCACATAGGATCCCGGCACCACAGAGTCTGCATAAAATAAGTTGCCATTCACTCCGCTACCACTAAAGGTACCTCCGGCAGGAGAGATGGAAAGTAGAAGAGGGTGCGTATGCGCCATCACGGTATCCGTACCTATGCTCCAGACTGGGACAGCAGGAGTATCTACGACCAGTGTGAGCCGGACTATACTATCACAGCCATGTATATCCCCTATTGTATCTACATACACACCCGAGCTACTCAGTATCTGCCCCCCAAATGTGTATGCAGTACCGCATGTCACCACACGCTGAGATGATCCAGACTGTGGATATACAGATAGCGTCAGGCGCACGGCACTGTCACATCCATGCTGATCTGGGAGTGTGTCATGATAGATACCCGGTGCAGTGAGCGTCTGTCCATGAAAGAAGTACGAACCGCCTGCGCATACGGCGGCTGAATAAGATGTAGTATCCCGGGGCAATACAGTCAAGGTGAGGGCTATCACACTATCGCACCCGTGTGCATCTGCCACCGTGTCACGGTACGTACCAGACTGTGTGAGCACCCGCGAGCGGAAGACATATGGAGTACCGGCACAAGATATAGCACTGAATGCGAACCCCGGCTGCCCATAGCAGCGCGTATATAGCGGACATATCTCTGCAGCCGTGAGAGGGTGCCCATTGATAAATGTAGAACTCAGGGAGAGCAACATTTTGTCCCTGATAGCACCAGCGTTGCCACCCTGCGCATCGAGAAAGTCAGCTGTCGCCCACGGATCATTGCCCACATAGGCCGAGTAGATATTGCCTAGATCTGAGACCATTGTAGCACCAGGCTCCCCGAGGTTGACCAGTTTCACATGTTTCAGCTGCTTCGTAGCACCACAGCCGGGATTGCAGATCACTGAGGAGCCACAGCCCCCTATAGTGAGGTAGTTGCCATGCTTATCAGGAGATGCATAGACCGAGTCTGCCCCCCATGATACATATAGGCTCTTCATAGGCCTGGTCTCTACGTGCTGGCAGAGAGTACCCGCGTGGGAGACTGTCTGGATCGTATCTCCCATCCAGTGGCTCATGACAGTATCATACATCCATCCCGCTATAGTATCCGGGCCCGTATATTTCAGAGAAAAATTGAACCCCTCTACATCTGCCGTATGACCCAGTGCGCCACAATCTTGTCCATACAGTATAGCGCAGTTCACCTTTATTTTGGGATAATACCATATCAGCCCTGGCACCAGCTGATGTGCTGCTGCCAGTGGTACAGGATGTATCAGTATCGAGTCATAACTACTACTACGGGTATATTGCTGCGGTATAGGATAGATATGGCAGACTATCAGATTGCTATCTCCTGTACCGTTCAGCGCAGGGCCAGGGCATGACTCATCGCTAAACTGGATGATCTTCGGAGTGAACTGTTGCAAAAGTTTTTGCTCCAGTCTGTCATCCATGCCATCCTGATCCACATCAGAGATAGAGGGTATGGTCACAGTCTCCACACCACCGCACCTGCTCATCACGGTAGCCTGCTGCTGGGCATATACGGCCGGAGGCAGTGGCAGCAATAGAATCAAGAATATGTAGACACGTTTCATTTGAAAGCAAAGTTAGGAATGCTAAGTTAACCTTTTGGGATACTGTGCACGCGAGGATTTACCCAATGATAGAACATAACAAAATCACAATATAACCACTCAAATTCCCAAAAACACATCAGGCAGACCGCCTGAGCGATCTGCCTGATCTTTTCTTCATACCAATTGCAATATTACTGCTATGGCGATTTTTGCATTCGTCTAGTTAGGACAAACTACTGTTGTAGTACCACAAGATACTTTGAAAGACAGCTCACAACCCGAAGTAGTCGCAGTAGCCGGAGACTGGCTGCAAGGGCATACACTGAACGGTCCCCACGATACGGCACCGTGAGCGTCAGTATATTTAGGACTGCCTGCACATGGAGCAGTCACATATACTCCTTGTTTAGGATTTCCCTTGATGTCTACTACTACTATACCCAGGTACTCACTACCAGCGGTCATTGGCTGTACTATCATACCGTTAGCATTGAGAGTAGTGGTACCACTGGCAGACTGAGCTGTCTGAGCATGAGCACTTGAAGCACACAAAAGAAGACAAGCACAAAAGACGAAGAGCAAAGTTTTTTTCATTAGCTTTGAATTGTTTGGGGTGATTTAAAAAAATAGCGCGCAAACATATACACTCTGCTCGTAGAATGAAAAAAAAGCATACGAATATTTCAACATCTTTCCTTTTTTCTCAAGCAGAAGTATCCTATCACAACAATAACTTTGTAGAAACATTCGATATTCTAACGCTGTTAGACAACGAGCTCTGTGAGCAGCCGGATCTACTGCTGGAAATGAAGAGCTCAAACCTCCGCGGCAATATCCATTTCAAACAGGGAGATTATGCTCAGGCTGAGCAGCTTTTTCTGAAGTCCCTCATCCTATCCAGGCAGATTGGAGAATCCAGGTATATATATAATAGATATGATAATCTGGCCGCTGTGTACACCGCGACTAATCAATATCGCTATGCCATCGAATACCTCCAGAAATCTATAGAGCTGAAAGAAGCGTTGGACAATAATAAGGACCTGGCACGTGGATTCATTCAGCTTTCATCACTCCACTTTCTTATTGAGAATTTCTCCGCAGGTAAGGAAGCCTTGAAAACCGCTGCGGAGCTGATAGAAAGGCATGATCAGCGCGATCTCCTGATGCATTGGCACTTTGCCATGGGTATGCAGTATAGGCGGGAGGAAAATGTATCTAAAGCATTGGAGGCATATACTGAGGCGATTAGATATGCTGTCGAATTCAATGCCCCTCTCGTGGCAGCCAAAGCATATAGTAATCAGGGCGATATAATGATGCGTGAGCAGCACTGGCCACAGGCAGAAGAAAAATATAATCTCTCGCTCGAGCTCTATCGCAAAAATAATGTGCATCTGGAAGAGCTCAATACATCGGTCCAGCTCGCCCTGATAGCACTGGAGAGCAAAAATCTGAAACGTGCCAGACAACTGTATGAAGTAGCTCTGGAAGGATCCAGACAGCTGCAAAATGATATACTAAAGAAGAGTCTGGCAGAGCTAAGTGCCCGGCTGCATAAGGAAGAGAATAAGCCTGCAGAAGCACTCGAAGCCTATGAGCAGTATATCTCGTACTATAAAAAATTGTATGACACCGAGATGAGCCGTACAGTACTGGATGTACAGGCCAAATATGAAAATGAGAAGAAAGAGCGCGAACTGCAAAAGGTAAAACTACAGCAGGTAGAAAGCGAGCTAAAGAGTCTGCGCGCCGAGAGGGCGCTCATGGAGCACGAGATGCGCTTTAGAGCGCTGATAGAAAACGGTGCCGACCTCATCTATATCATAGACCGCGATCTAATGGTGAGATATGCCAGCCCTTCAGCTTTTCACTTATTAGGATTTGATGAGAAAAATCCTTTTAAATACGGTATGTATGAAATGCTCCATCCCGAAGATGTGGAAATGGTGAGCGACAGGCTGAAAATAGTACTGGATAACCCCGGCCTACCTGTTTTTGGCCAGATGCGGCTGCCCCGCACTGACGGAGGCTACGTATGGGTAGAAGGCACTGCCACTAATTTATTCCATGTAGAAGCTGTCAGAGGCATCGTATGCAATCTGCGCGATATCACCGAGCGCAAGCAGGCAGAGGCAGCCATACAGGAACTTAATGAATCACTGGAGCAAAAGATAATAGAGCGCACAGCCGAGTTGGAAGAGGCCAATAAAGGCCTGGAGGCATTCAGTTACTCCGTCTCTCATGACCTCCGGGCACCTCTGCGTATCATCAGTGGCTACACGGGCCTTCTATTAAAGAAACATACGCATGAACTAAGCGATGAAGCGCAGGAATTCCTGAATAGTATCAAGGATAACGCCCGCCATATGGGCGAGCTGATAGACGACCTGCTCAATCTGTCTCGGCTGGGGCGGCAGGAGCTGCAGAAAACAGAGGTCGATATGAATGCTGTGGCTGCGGTCACCCTCCGCGAGATCAGGAGTAGTGAGTCTAAACTGGATGCCGAGATCAGCATTCAGGACCTGCCTGCCGCTGTGGCAGACGAAGGATTGGTCCAGCAAGTTTTATCTAATCTGATGGGGAATGCGGTCAAATACTCCCGGAAAAAATCTCAACCTAAGGTGGAGATTGGTTCGTTTGTCAAAGATGAAAAGGTCATTTATTTCGTAAAAGATAATGGCGCCGGTTTTGACATGAAGCATGCAGATAAACTTTTCCGCCCATTCCAGCGCCTGCATGACAAGAGCCAGTTTGAAGGCACTGGCATAGGACTGGCTATTGTTTACAGTATCATTACCAAACACGGTGGCCAGATATGGGCTGATGGCAAGGATGGCAAAGGCGCTACCTTCTATTTCACTCTTGGCTAAAAAAATAAAGCCCCGGTATTACTACCAGGGCTTGCACTGTTCCTTTATCAGTTCATTATTCCTTTATAAACTTGATCGGGTTGTAGATCACTCCATCATGAGCAACTTGCACAAAGTAAATGCCCGCCGCTAGCCCTGAGACATCTATACCAGCTGTAGTATATGTCTGAGAGAGTACCGTTTGACCATCCACAGACATCACTGATACAGCCGTTACTGGTGCTGCTTTATCTGTCCGGAGGTATAACCTGCTATCAGCCGGATTAGGATAGAGGTCCATCACATCAGTAGCTAAAGTTTGGATGCCGCTGGTACCTGGACCTTTCTTGTATATATCAAAGACATTTATTGCCAGGTACACATCTCCATTATACTTCATAAAGTAGTCTCCATATACCTGATTATCTGCAGTAGTGGGCAGACCTGTGGTATCCCAGGCCAGATTACTTAGGCCTGTAGTAGTACTTATCACATCAGGCGCTGATGGAGCTTTGTTATTATTCATAGCGGCATAAAAGGTTTGGCCATCTGCATACATGGCCCATATCTTTTGCGTTGTATTATCACTCGCTTTGCCTATCAGCCCATGTGCATTCACCAGGGTCCAGTGGCTACCTCCATTATCAGAGTACCAGATACCTGCTACGCTATCATTAGCCCATGAGCCGCCTACATACAGACGGGCGCTGGAGGCATCAGTGATCATACGTATAGTACCAAAATCGGTAGGCAGGTCTGTAGCGCGCAGTGTCCACGTTGTTCCATTATCCGCTGAGACAAACAAGCTGCGAAAATTATTTTTGTACCCGTACATAGTATCGCCATACCATGTGATAGGATCTGCCGGTGGAAACAATGCGCTACCGCTCATATCTGTGATATTGCGCCACTGCACATCGCCTGTATCTTTGATAAAATATGCATCATTAGTACCCAGCAGTATTTTCCCATTGTGGTATTGCATATTAGTGGCCAGAGAGATACCACTTTGATACCTGCTGATGCCCACCGTATCTATGATCAGCGTCTGCCCCCCATCGTAGGAGTAATATAGCTGACAGGTCAGGCCATTGAGTGTGGCGATGTACATTTTGTTGCCTGCATCCTGTATCAGCCGTGGCCCGGAGGCACTGGTCGCGACCGCGGTCCATGATGATGCCCCGGCATCCAGTTTATATAGCTTAGAGGGTGTCAGATCTACCAGTACCGCATAGAGGTTGCCTTTGTGCACCGTCATATTACCTATAGGCAGGTATGGCAGGTTAGTGAGGTTCGTTCCTTGCCACTGGGCCAGAACAGGCAGCATCATCAAAGCTGCGAAAAGAGTAAGTAATTGTTTTTTCATGACTTTTTGGATTTTGAAGTGAATAACTGGATACAAAACAACTGAGTATCCACACCACCTTTTTTCCCAAAAAGTCCAAACCTTACTGTTTCCGTGATTTTAGTGCTGCCCCTCTCCTATCTCCTCTATCATCTTGGCGCAAAATGCTGGCAGGTCATCTGGCTTTCGGCTTGTCACTAATCCATTATCTACTACCACCTCTTCGTCAGACCAGTCTACTCCGGCATTGATCAGGTCAGATTTGATAGATGGATAGGAGGTCATATGGCGCCCTTTCAGATGACCGGTCTCTATGAGTGTCCATGGCCCATGGCAGATGGCAGCGATAGGTTTACCCTCCTCCAGAAAGGTGGCTACAAATGCCACTGTCGCTGCATCGGTACGCAGTTTATCTGGATTCATCACTCCGCCTGGCAATACCAGCGCATCATAGTCGGCCGCATTGGCTTCAGCTACAGTTTTGTCCACCGGATACTCTCCACCCCAGTCGGTATGGTTCCATGATTTTATCTTGCCGGATTTGAGCGAGATGACCTCTACCTGGGCCTCAGCTTTCTTTAGAGCTTCTATCGGTACGGTAAACTCAGATTCCTCTACCCCGTCTGTAGCTACTACAGCTACTTTCTTATTGGCTATTGATCTTGACATAGTGTTTGTTTTAGCCACTATGCTTCAATATCCGTACCGCGGGCAAATGAGGAAATCTATGTACTACTTATCATCACGTATGGTCTCATCCAGAGACTTGATCACACGCGAGAAATTGTGAGGGATCAGACGGGCAGCCAGGGCCTCAATAGCTGACAATACAAATCCGGTGAGGAAAATAGAGGACTTCGATGTCTTCTTGATCGTAAAAGTACCACTAAAGGTCACCTTGGTTCCCTTGCCGGCTTTAGCACAGGCTATAGTGCCTATACAGGATATATCCTCTACCTTGTAGTGCGTCTCTATGCTAAACTGGCTGGAGTGGGTCTCATTATCCCATACAGCATCTTCGGTCCAGAGCATCATCTCCGGCTTGATCAGTCCCTTTAGCATAGAGGGCAGCGGCGGGGCAGCCTGCCACTTGCTGATCACATGGACCCCATCGGGTTTTTTCTTTGTCCGCTTTATCACCTTTACATACTCCATATCATCCTGCATGGCCGCTATCTCAGGCAGCCTGTCACGGATGGTCTCCCACACTATGGGCAGGGGATGGTGGAGGGTCTCTGTACATTTGAATTCCATATCGTATGCATGATAGTAAAAAAGATAATCCCGATAAAAGCTAGCTATCCACATGCCAAATAAAAAGGCCTCCCCGGAGGAAGGCCTTTTTTATTCTTCGGCTGCAGATCAGATATTCTTCAGCAGTTCTTTGGTCAGCTCATTATTAGGATCGAGATCTTTTGCTTTATTGAGGAATGGTCCCGCAGTGGCCTTGTCTCCCTTATTCAGGTAGTAGGCACCGAGATACTGGTAGCTTTCTATCAGGAAGTTCTTATAGCGTGCCTGATCTGTCGCAGCCTCAGCCACTTTGATAAATTGCTCATAGTATGGTTTAGCGGCGGCGCTCTTCATTTCCGGGTCCAGGTTATTGTTCGTCTTGGCCCTCCACTGCCAGCTATCAGCTACAGTAGCATACTTAGTGGTCAATGTAGAGAAGGCTGTATCCGCCGCCACGAAATATCTGGCTGCAGAATCTTTAGCTGCCTTATCCTCTTTCTTAGCTTTCCATGCGAGCGCTATATTATAGTTAGCGCGGCCCAGCCAGTAGTAGTCATAGAATGTCGGATTAGGATAGCTTGCGATTCTTTTGGTATAAGACGCTACAGACTCAGGATACCTCTTGGTAGTGTACATCAGCTGGGCATAGTCTGACAGCAGGTCTCCATTGCTGCTATCTACAGACAGCGCTGTAGCAAAGTACTTCAACGCTGCTGTCGTATCATTGTTCTTATTGGCCACCTTGGCACTATATACATAGTCCATAGGACGTACGCGAGACTGCGGAGCCGTCACCCAGAAGCGCTGCATGTAGTCGCCAGCTTCCTTAAAGTGCTTCAACTCATAGTCTGAGTAAAACAGCGCGCGCAGGATCACCATATTAGTAGGGTCGGCATCCAGCATCTTCATACCTTCTGATACCACCTGGTCATACTCCTTTGACGCAAACAGGAAGTTGAGGAATTTGGTCTTTGCCTCTGCATCGTCCTTATTCAGGTCTATGTACTTTTTGATCTCGCCCTTGGCCAGGTCATATTTCTTAGCCAGGAAGTAGGTCTCAAACAAGTCATAGTGTGCTACCGGATAGTCAGGCTCCAGAGCGATTGCCTTTTGCAGTGCAGTGATGGCATCATCATAGGTGCGTGCACGCGTATTAAGACGGCCTATCTTGATGAATGCCATGGTCAGCTTAGGATTGACCTCTGCTGCACTTTCATACTTGCTCATCGCCTTGCCACCTTCGTTGTTATCCAGATAGGCATCACCGAGCTCCATCGCATTA
>CAZNDJ010000023.1:0-38624 GCA_964571705.1 uncultured Chitinophagaceae bacterium | reverse complement strand
CCCAAGTTCGCAGGCCTGCACCGCCCCTTCTGCAAGCCTGTCTGCATCGCCTCCGGGGGTAAACTAAAGGAATTGGCTACTGCCAATGGCTTTGACTTTATAGAGCTGCCGGGTGGTTTCCCACCGCGCACTACGCTGGGTTTTGGTGCTACCATCCTGTTTTATGTGCTGGATAGTTTTGGCCTCATAGACCTGAGCGTAGGAGAGGAGATGGCAGCCGTATCGGAGTTTCTCGCACAAAATCAATCAGATATAAAGGCAGAAAGCTTGTCTCTGGCCAAAAAGCTGAGCGGCAAGACCGTGATAGCCTATACGGAGGACCGCATCAAGAGCGTGGCCCTGCGCCTGAAGCAGCAGATCAATGAAAACTCTAAGTCAAACTGCTGGATCAATGTCATCCCTGAGCTAAACCACAATGAGCTGGTGGGCTGGCGGTTTAAAAATGATACCCTGGCGGCACTCTACCTGCGTACGGACTACGAAAATCCACGCAATGTACTCCGCTTTGACTTTATCAAACCTACCGTGGCTGACCATGTGAGCGCGCTCTATGAGGTACGCGCCAAGGGCGCCAGCCTCCTGCAGCAATACTTCTACCACGTGCACTTTGGCGACTGGCTGTCATACTACATGGCGCTGGAGCACAATGTGGACCCGGTAGAGGTCAAGGTAATAGACGCCCTGAAAAAACACCTCAGCTCGGTAGCTCAGTAAGCGATGGCAGAGGCAGATGACGATATAATACTAGATGTGCTCGGAGAGGACCAGCCGGAAGATCTTGTAGAGCAGTTCCGCTTTACAGTAGACAAAGGGCAGGAGACCACCCGGATAGACAAATTTCTGGTGGCACGCATAGGTGCCGAAGTATCCCGTACACGTATCCAGAGTGCCGCTGAGGCCGGCTCCATACTGGTCAATGGCAAGCCGATCAAGTCAAACTACAAGATCCGCCCGCTGGATGAGATACAGATCATCCTGCCGCGTCCGGAGCATGAGTATGAGCTCCTGCCGGAGAATATACCACTGGATATCATCTATGAGGATGACCACCTGCTGGTGATCAATAAACAACCCGGTCTCGTCTGCCATCCGGGATTAGGTAACTATAAGGGTACGCTTATCAATGCCCTGATGTATCATTTTGAAAACCTGCCAAGTGCCGGCCAGTCATACAGGCCTGGTCTGGTGCACAGGATAGACAAGGATACCAGCGGCTTGATGGTCATAGCCAAGACGGAATATGCCCTAGCGCATCTCAGTAAGCAGTTCTTTGACAGGACGATACAGCGGCTGTACAAGGCGCTGGCCTGGGGCAATGTGGAAGAAGATCGGGGCACTATCACCGGCAATATAGGTCGGGATCATCGTGACCGCAGACAGTTTGAGGTATATCCGGAGGGGGATCAGGGTAAGCATGCGGTTACGCATTACGAGGTGCTAGAGCGCCTAAACTACGTGACCCTCGTCCAGTGCAAGCTGGAGACCGGCCGCACCCACCAGATCCGCGTCCATATGAAGTACATCGGGCATACCCTCTTCAATGATGCCCGCTATGGCGGCGACCAGATACTCAAGGGTACCATCTATACCAAATACAAGCAGTTTATCAATAACTGCTTTGAGATCCTGCCCAGGCAGGCCCTGCATGCTGCCACCCTCGGATTCGTACATCCCGCTACCGGGGCAAACATGTTCTTCGAGCAGCCCCTTCCTGATGACTTTGCCGGGGTGCTGGACAAATGGCGCCGCTACTGGCAGACCATGGAGCACCGCATAGACCTAGGAGATGAGTAGTCTATTTTTATTTGCTGTTTAGTCTTATATTTTTGATTTAGTGTTATTTATTTAAGTTTAATTATATCGTTACTTTAAATAAATCGGACAGCTATGGGACAGAGAGATCCTCGCTTTGATGCCTACATAGACAAGGCGCAACCCTTTGCAAAGCCCATTCTGGAGCATATCCGCCAGCTGACACACAAGGCCTGTCCGGACGCCCGGGAGACGATCAAGTGGGGGCACCTTTTCTTTGAATATAAGGATGGCAACCTCTGCATGATGGCAGGATTCAAGCAGCACTGCACGTTTGGCTTCTGGCTGCAAAAGGAGATGAAGGACCCTGCGGGTATCCTGCAGGAGGGTGCTAATAAAGAGGCCCATGGCCAGCTGGGCAGGCTGACCAAGGTTGCTGACCTTCCTTCGGATAAGATACTGAATAGCTACATAAAGGGGGCGATGAGCCTGATAGACAGCGGCGTAAAGCTGGCCCGACCTAAAGCTGAGACAAAAGCCGAAGCGGAAATACCTGACTATCTGACCACTGCGCTAAAAAAGGACAAGGTAGCCAAGGCGGGCTTTGAGGCTTTTGGTCCCGGTGCGCGCAGGGAGTACATCCAGTGGCTGGAGGAGGCTAAGACCGAAGCCACCCGTACGAAGCGTCTGGAGACAGCACTGGAGTGGATGGCAGAGGGCAAGACCCGCAACTGGAAGTACCAAAAAAAGTAATAGACTTGTTAAAATTTCGTTGATACCAAAAAATTCAAACCATGAAACAGACCTTACTCGCGCTCTGCTCCTTAACAGTTGTGTCAATCAGTTCCTTTGCTCAGAAGTCATTTGGCGAAGGCCTCAGCGGCTACGTGACCATACCTGCCGGCAAAGTAAAAGGTAAGGATATCCCTAAGTTTTACATGTCTGCCACAGAGGTGACCAATGCACAGTACCGGGAGTTTCTCGATGAGCTGCGAGCGGCTGGTGATACAGCCCGTCTCCACGCGGCCTGGCCCGACAGTACACAGTGGGACCGTCCGGTTCCTAATCCTGTATGGGAAGCGCATTACTTTTACCAGAAGGCTTATGATAACTACCCAGTGGTATGTGTCTCTAAGAGAGGAGCTTATCTCTATTGTGAGTGGCTATCTGCCAAAATGAAGAAAGCTGGCAAAAATCTACATGTCACCCTGCCTACTGAGGATCAGTGGGAATATGCTGCCCGTGGTGGTGACTCGGCGGCTATCTATCCCTGGAAGGGCAAGACAACCAAAGCTGAAAAGGGACAATGGAAAGGCACCTATCTAGCTAACTACAGAAGGGTAGGCGATCCTGATAGTCCTCCCGTAGACACCACAAAATTTAACGACAAGGCGGATATTACTGCACCAGCCGAAAGTTATTTACCGAATGGTTACAAGTTATTTGCGATGTCGGGTAACGTGGCCGAAATGATCTCGGACCATGATTATACCAAAGGCGGCAGCTACTGGAGCGGCAGGGATCAGATCCGGATCAGCGCTCATGAGGACTTCAATCCGGCTACGGGTGCCAGTACTGTGGGCTTCCGCCCGGTCATCTGGTAGCTAGTCATTGAGGCAGCAGGTACGACTTTTGCCGCAGGCCAGTATAAAATAATGCTATGAGCAGAGGATTCACCAGAGAGTATGAGGACCAGTGGCTGCATGAGATACCGCCCACTATGGCTGCGCTCATCCAGTATCTGACCCGTGAGAATAACGGCATACCCATCTACGAGCGCCGTACCTATACCGATCCCGCCACCGGCCGCGAGGCCCACGAGATGAGCAATAGCCTCAGCTATGCTGTGGATGAGAAGAACCAGTGGTATATGCTGGACTGAGCTGCATCGCTGTGAGGTTGTAACCCTCACGCGCATAACGGGAGGAGCGCAAACGTCTATCTTTGAATTAGTTATGGAAAATAAGGTTTTTGGGGTCTTCCTCCCAATGATGGTCATCACGGGCTGCCTCAGGCAGGGCAATGGTGACATGGGCAAGACTGCTGGTACAGATACTGTATCAACCGTCTACATCACCGACAGCCGCCGACCGGTGGATACGTCTACTATACCCACATTCACTCAGGATGACTGGGACGATCAGTCTACAGATACGCTATACGGAGACTTTGACGGAGATGGGCGTCAGGAATACATCTGGGTTCAGAACCCCGATGTGGAGATGGAGCACTGGGACTGCAAGGGTCCGTGCGATTGCCTGTTGCGTAGCTCTGATACCACCATGGCGCCCATCCGCACCACAGATTGCATAGGCGGATCATTGGTCAACTATGGCGATCTGAATGGCGACGGAGGCGACGAAGTGGGGATGATACCAGTTTGGTTTACCAGCTGCTGGGGCAGGCACTTCTTGTTTACCCTCAGAGATCATAAATGGATGAAGGCCATGCCCGGCTCTACGCTACGCTGCGAGAGCTATGATGACACTGCCATTGTGCGTCGTGATCCGAGGCATCCCGGATATGTCATATTGAAGTATTATGATATGGATTCCGGCTTTGACGTGCTGGAGAAAAGTGTCAAGCTACAGTAATCCCGTCACCGGTTGTGAGGCCCACGAGATAGAGCAATAGCCTCAGCTACACTGTGGATGAGAAGAACCAGTGGTATATGCTGGACTAATTTCCAGAGTTAGCCTTACTTTTCTGATAGGCGCTCCAGCCCGCCTGCATGGTAGCGGTACAGCCCGAGCTCCCAGGTACTAAACCAAACATCTCCTGCCTTGTCTTGCATCGCAAAATAAACAGGCAGCTCATTCTTGACATCTTTCGCAGCGGGCCCGCCAAAAGCACCCTTGGCAAAGTAGCAGATACCTCCCTGGCCCGCGATCCACATGCGTCCGTTCCTATCTGGCAGGAGCGATGAGATGATATCATTGCGGAAAGGCGTCTGTGCGGGCATGCCACCAGCAGTGGTATAGTGAGATAGCCCTCCGCCTGCAGAGCCGGCAGCCGGCTGATACCGCCATACCCCGTGACCACGAAAATGCAAATCCTCTCCCGTACCAAACCACATCGCCCCCGTAGCATCCTGGCTCATGGCCGTGATCCGGCAGCTATTCAGCGTGTCGCCTAGTGCCACACGGGTGAAATAGCCACCCTCATAGGTATATACCCCGCTATCACTTCCTATCCATACCCTGCCGGACCTATCTGCCAGCACCGTGGCAAAGGCGATGCGGGTATTACCATCACGTGTGGTCACGGAGCTGAGGCTCGCAGCTATCTCCCGGGTGTGGGCCTGGTAATGGTCGCTGCGCAGCAGGTCGTGGCCACACTGCCCCAGCACACAGGCGTAGCTCCGCCGATCGGCCTTGAGCAGATAGGTGGCCGGTGGGCCGCAGCTACAGGCATTCATAGAGATCAGGATATGGCCATCGCGATCCTGATAGAGGCCATATATGCCATAGTCGTCCGGAGCGGTGCATCTGTATTGCTGCCTGTCTGCTCTCAGGTAGGCGCCGATCGCTGTGGGAAGCACTGTGCCTGAGGTGCTGTCTGTGCGGTATAGCTGGTGGCCCGTGGCAAACCACATCTCTCCCCCGCGGTCCTCCAGCATCAGCCGCACCATAGCAGGTGAGCCCGGAGCCTCCCTGAGGTCCTGCAGGCTGGCCAGTAGCTGCGCACCGCCCGTACCCGGTATATAGTACGTGGCAAAGGTCGCCTTGCCCGCTGCCGTGGAGGCAGCCAGGTCATAGCGCACGATGCCTCCCAGCGCGCCAAACCAGATATTGCCCCGGCGGTCCTCCAGTATGCTGCCTCCATAGCCCATGTATAGCCCACCTATGGTCCGGTATAGTGTAAATCGTCCCCCGGCATACCGATACACCCCTTCGGTACTCATAAACCAGCAGGCACCCGTTCGGTCAGTTATCCCTTTATCTATGAAATGCCGGTAGGCGATCGTCGTATGCGCATCGGGGTTGACTAGCCGGTCGCTGGATTCGCCGGTCGGCGTGACCATGGTGACAGGGCCGCCGGAGCGGGCGCCGGTCAGCGTACAAAATGAAAAGAGTAGTAGTGGCAGGTACTTTAGCATAGCGTTTTGATTGTGGTGAAGGAATAGCGCCGTAGCGTGGGGCAAAGGTACCGTCACCCCCGCGCTGTACCGCCAGATCAAGTGTAAAACAAGTGTAACAAAGCTGTAAAATCATTGTAAACCAATGGTCGGATAGCCGCAAGGTCCTATCTTTGGGTATGCTCAAGAAGATGTCATGGCTGGCCATAGGCGGTGGCCTGCTGCTGTTGCTGGGGGCCTTTGCCAGGGGCCGGTCGGGCCGTAGCGATTTTGATACCACCCGCGATCTGGTAGCCATGCGTAGCGTAGCGCATCATGTACTACTCTATACCGGAGATAGCACGACTATCATTCCGCCCGTCACGCGGCTATCCGCAGACCATTACCGCATCTCCTTTCGCAATGCTTTTGCCTTCCGGCCCGACACACTGGCGCATATCATAGATGCGGTGGTAGCTACAGACAGGAATACGGGCCGGTATATAGTCACCGTACTGGAGGAGCAGACGGGCCAGGTGGTCTATGGCTACTCCATGGCAGGGCCTCATCAGCAGGAGCTCGTAGCCTGCGCGCAGCGGCTGCAGCCACTGAGGCGCTATAGCATAGATGTCAGGTTTCAGGAGGGGGCGCCGGTCAGCTCCGGGCTCTATATGGGCGGCAGCGGGCTACTGCTCATAGGCTTACTACTGCTGGGTATATGGAGGTATAGGAGACAGCCGGTCACGATAGCCGCTGAGACGGGCATAGACCCGCACCCACAGGTGGTGGCACAGCAGGGAGAGATCATCATTGGCAGTTTCCGCTTCCATCCGGAGCAGCAGCGGCTGGAGCGGGGTGGCGTGCACATAGCCCTCACTGGCAAGGAGGCGCGCATCCTACACATTTTCGCCAGGGAGCAGGATGCCATCATAGACCGCCGCCGGCTGCAAAAGGAAATATGGGAAGACGAAGGCGTCATAGTAGGTCGCAGCCTGGATATGTTCATCTCCCGCCTGAGGCGAAAGCTGGAAGCCGACCCTGCCGTACGTATCGTCAATATCCACGGCAAAGGGTATAAACTGGAGATCGGCACCGATACTGGAAACTAGTATAGGTGTATCTGGTTGTTATCCACTATTGCCATGACACTACATGGCCGGCACCGTAGCGCCGTGCTTCAGTCCCCACATGGCCATTGCATTCAGCACCGGTGTCAGGTCCTGGCCGGTAGGCGAGAGGCTGTAGTCGGTATGCGGAGGCACTACCTGATGCACACGGCGCTCTACCAGTCCGTCTGTCTCCAGCTCCTTCAGCTGCTGTATCAGCATTTTCTCAGAGATAGGGGGGATGCACCGGCGTAGCTCACTATAGCGCTTGGTACCTGACATGAGGTGGTAGAGGATGGTAGATTTCCACCGGCCTCCTATGAGGTCCAGGGTATGGGTCACTGGGCAGCGTAGCTCTGCCAGCTTATTCAGCTGGTTGCTCGATGTGTCTTTGATCGGAGTACTCATGATATGGTTTCTTTGTACATACTTTAGGGTAAGTACTTGTAGAAAAGTAAGTACGAAGATACATTTGCATCCGGATATTCCAAAACAAACGATCAAAACACAAAACACAATGAAGATCATTATCACCGGCTCTACAGGCCATATCAGCAAACCACTCACTCATACCCTTACCGCCGCAGGCCACGATGTGACCGTGGTGACCAGCAGCGCAGACCGCTCAGCACAGATCTCCGCTCTCGGTGCTACAGCCGCCGTGGGCAGCCTCACAGATGCGGCTTTCGTGACGGGCATCCTGACAGGGGCAGACAGCGCCTACCTCATGATGCCGCCAAACCTGGGCGTGCCCGACCTCTTTGCCCATCAGAAGAGCATCGCTGACGTCTACGCACAGGCTGTGAAGGACAGCGGTATCAGGCGCGTGGTGCTGCTGAGCAGCATCGGTGCCCATCGTGGCCAGGGCACAGGCCCTATAGACGGCTCTGCCTACTTTGAGCGCGCGCTGAGTCCGCTGGCGGGCAGCGTGAGCATCCACGTGCTGCGTCCCGGCTTCTTTTATTACAATCTCCTCGGTCAGATAGGCATGATCAAAGGCAGTGGTATCATGGGCACTTCGCAGCCGGCAGACTTCCGCCATGTACTGGTCCATCCTATAGATATCGCCGCAGCCGCAGCCAGGGCCGTAGCTACCACAGGGACACCCGGCATAGCCATAGAGTACATAGCCAGTGACGATACGCACACCTGGGCCGACATCACCAGCGCTATAGGTCAGGCTATCGGCCAGCCAGCTTTGTCATACGTTGAGTTTACTGACGAGCAGCTGAAGGGTGGTCTGGAGCAGGCCGGCCTCAATAGCGGCATAGCTGCTACTTTCACTCAAATGAATAAGGCCTTGCGCGAAGGGGTGATATTTGAAGACTACAGGCAGCATACTCCTACCTACGGCAAAGTGAAACTCGAGGACTACGCTAAAGAGTTTGCAGCTGTGTATAGCGCCAGCTAAATAGGATGTTGAGTGAGTTTGCGAAGGAGGGTGCTCTGCATGGGCGCCCTTCTTTATGCTGCTATTGCATTATCTTCTGCAAGTGCGAGTGTAAAGAGAAGGACATTATAAAACTGTACCTGCACGCTGTCGTGCTCTAGCCAGGTAGGTTATAGACTCTTCGTAAAGCTGTGGGATATCTGCTTGCAGAAATTTAGGATACACCTGGCCAAAGCTCAGATAGTTGACCATGATCAAAATCTCTCTGCGGTCTTCCTCTTTAGGATGCATGGTCAGCAATGCATCAACTTTCGAAATGAATACATCTATAGGCTGCGTCACTAGACGCCGCTCCGGACTATCAGATGTCCAAAAAGTATGAGCCGCCGTCATCAGTCTCTCCCGCAGTGCATCAGTGGTCATAGTGGCCGGGTTAAAGGTACTTGCCTTATCTCTCCAGCTGGCTATTACATCGCTCATGTAGCGATAGTGGTCTGCATTGGTTCGCTCCAGCGCCGTGCGCTGAGGCAGCTCGTAGCTACGTAAATAATCCACCGTCTCAGATAGTTCTTGTGCGGAGAGGTTTTGGAGACTATACTCCAGTGGTTGCCAGACTTTATGTAGTGTGGCATAGGCGTCACAGTTGTTTGCGTATTGTATAAAGGCGGGCACTTCCCGCCAGTTGCTTCTCATGACACACATAGATAATCCAAATGGATATCCAGCCTGTCGTGCATAGCTACTAAACCAGTTAATATTTTCCTGTACGCGCTGCATGCGGGCATGCGGACGTATAGTTTCAAATGTCGCGGTATCCAGAGAATCCAGTGAAACACCTATCTGAAACCTACCGCGGCTTAGTAGGTTTTTGATACGCTCGTTTAGCACCATGCCATTTGTCTGCACTAGTATATTGCAGGAGGGGTTTAGCTCGAGGATGAGGTCCCAGATTTTATAATTGAGATCTATAAGAAAGGCTTCTCCGCTTCCGCTGAAACGCGCTTCTTTAAGATGAGGTATGAACTCGCGTAATTGGTCTACAAATTTTTCATCGTAAGGAGTATGAATAGGAGGGAGGTGTTCACGGTTTTGTCTGATGAGTGATGAGAATTCGCCCTTACACATGATGCACTCCAGATTGCATGTGTTACTGATCAGAAACTCCATCATAGCTGGAAATCCTTTCGCTGTAATATATGAATCAAAATGTGTGGCATGTACCTGACTATAGGCACCATTATCTATATCTGTGCGGCAGACCCTGCAGCTCTCAGGCAGATCATACCGGGTCATAGTTGCTCTGAGCCTGGTGGCTGCCTCGCCGTACCATATCTCTGAAATACTCTTTTGAGGATAGGTTCCTATCGAGTATTCCATATTATGACAGCAGGCATAAACAGCTCCCGTCTGTGAAAAAAGCATATTGACCGAAGGAGCATGGCATATGGCATGCCTGGCGGCAGGTATGCGCGTCCCATTATAATCCGGTAGAGGATACTGAAAGAGGCTATTATCAGCTCTGCCAAATAAATCGCGGAGTTTACCCATCACACCTTCAAATCTATTTAAAAAAGTGCTTTTACTGTATGCAGAGCCAATAATGGAAAAAATGCTGGCATCAGCGTTTGGGCAGATGCGCCAGTATCGGGTCGTTTTTCAGATGTTTCTCTATGTACTCTAAAACATCTGCGAGCCCTATGCGGCGTTCGCCACCGGAATGGCGCACCAGATAGACTGTCTCAAGACGATCGGGTACACCCTCTAGCTCGGTCGTAACGCATATAGAGTCAGCATCTAACTCAAGCATTTGCGCAAGAATCCATTTCATATCATCAGGGTTAAACTGTATATCAAAAGTAGCCTTAAGAATCAGTGAAATGGTTGCCGACTAGACCAACAATTTAAATAAAAAAGAACGGCACTCAGTACAAGACTGAGTGCCGCTGGGTGTCAATCTAACTAACCCTTTATTTTACATTGTCTTTGCCTATGTCCTTGATAGAGCTGCCCAGTTCATCCATGTCATGGTTAAACTCGCGCTTGAAAGTCTCCCAGTCGCTCTTTTCTTTTTCATAGCCATAGAGGCGTGCGCGCAGATCTGCATTGCGCTGCTTTAGCTCGTCTACGCGGCGCTGGCGGGCAGGATCCAGAGGGCGGGTGCCACCAGACTTGGCCAGCTTGGCCTGTAGGGAGGCTATCTCCTTGTCGTTGGCATCTATACGAGATTGCATTTCATTTTTGTAGGCAGGGTATTCTGCATTGAGGTCATCGGCAGCGTCTTGTTTTGCCTCTTTGAGGTCTTGCTTTGCGTCGTTTACGTTTTCCTGTGCGTCTTGTACTTTGTCCTGCTTGGACTCGCAGGCGGTCATCACAGTACCGGTCAGGCAGGCTGCAATGGCGGTGATGAGGAGTGTCTTTTTCATACTTGTTTTAAGTTTAATGGTTTGGAAATAGTAGGCATACCTGCCCACCTCCCCCCTTCATAAATCTTGCCATGCATTTTTGGGAAATATTGTCCTCAAGAAGTGAGTCAGGTACGTGCCGATCACATCGCTACCGAGAAGTCGCGACAGGTCGTGTCTGTGTGTCTGGCAGCCTAATTCTCCGGCAGCCATGCTATGAGCAGAACACGTAGCGAGCGCGCCACCACCATACGTGCAGCGCCGCGGCGGTCTATATGTATGATCTGGCCTTTGCGTCCTCCCTCTGCGGGATCGAGGTCTATGCAGTGGTAGCCCCCCGCACCATTGCTGGTGATGGGTATCCACAGCGGGTGCCACCATAGAGGCTGCACACCGCGTGCGGCCACAGGCATGCGGTAGGCAAAGGCGCCGCCGGCAGCCAGCTGCTGCCACTCCTCCCATGCGCTGATGATATGATCTATAGATAGCAATTCCTCATGCTCATATAGCATCTCATGGAGG
The DNA here is from genome assembly GCA_964571705.1 of uncultured Chitinophagaceae bacterium. Lineage (GTDB taxonomy): Bacteria > Bacteroidota > Bacteroidia > Chitinophagales > LD1 > UBA1941. The sequence goes on along the minus strand of CAZNDJ010000023.1, from coordinate 27,395 downwards.
TCGGTGACAGTTTGACCGTCATGTATGCGGTAGCTATCGCGCATGGTGCGCGGCAGGCGCGTACCAAGGGTATCCTCAAGGCGCTTGATGTCTCTGGTCAGAGCCGGGCCATTGAGGGCGCGCAACTTGTGGGGATAATATCTACGGAGGGCGCGCTCCAGTGAGCGCCAGGTATCGAGCATAGAGAGGGCAGTGGGTTGGTGTATATATGTAGCTTTGTAGATGCAAGTTTGCATCAGATAGTTGTTCTGCAAAACACCAGATTGTTATAGAAATCGGAAGGCTGAATGGGTATGATATATACTAACAGGCTCATATCTAGCTGCTAGCATCCTTTCATTCTTAGCTGTCCAGGTACTTATGTTTTCGGCCAGCAAAAGTTTTCTTCCGGCCATAAAGTCATGATAAAAATCATGTATATTTAAATCATGGCTCCTATCCACCTTTTTGAAGACTACTATTACCGTGAGGCCTCACCGGAGGAGTTTGGCGCATTTTACACTGGGCACCGCAGCAGGATGTTTGCCGCAGTCCCGGAGATACCAGTGGAGTCCTACATGACGGGTGCAGAGCTACAGCGCAGGCGGGAGTATGACAGCCTGGTGTCAGGTATGTACGAGCTGCGCCTGCTCCTACTGCGCGGAGAGGAGGTGATAGGCTGGCACATAGGCCGCCAGGCATACAGAGAGGCTGCTAACATGAGCAATACCGCCATATTTCCCGAGCATAGGAGCAAGGGGCTCTACTCCCGCCTCCTACCGGCTATACTGGAGCTATACCGGGCGCAGGGCTTTGGCAGAGTACTGAGCAAGCACCATGCATCTAACAATGCCGTACTGATCCCCAAACTCCGGGCGGGATTCCGCATTACTGGCTTTGAGATCGATGAGCGCTACGGCCTCTTTGTCAATCTCGCTTACTTCTTTAATGAGCAGCGGCTGCGGGCGTATCTGTTTCGCACCGGTGCGCTGCGCCCTGACGAGGAGATCAGCAGATACCTATGATTGAGATCCGCCTTTTTGACGACTATGTGCTGCGCGAGGTATCGCCTGCTGAGTTTGGACCATTCTTTCGTGAGTACAGGGACAAGCTGTTTGAGGCAGGTATCACCATCCATACCGAGGACTGGATGACAGATGAAGATAAAACCAGGCAGAGAGCCCTCGCGCGCAGGCTGCAGGAGACCTACACGCTTCGCGCCTTTATCATGAAGGGTGATACCATCGTAGGCTGGCACACGGGCCGGCAGATAGATGCTGACACCTACTATATGGCCAATACTGCAGTACTGCCCGGTCACCGTGGGCGCGGCATCTATAGTGAGATGGTGGTAGCGCTCATGCATGTTTTGAAGGAGCAAGGATTTCAAAAACTGACCAGCCGCCACCTGGCGTCTAACAATGCGATCCTGACGCTGAAACTACGGGCAGGATTTCATATCACCGGCATGGAGGTAGATGAGCGGTTTGGCATACTGGTCAGCCTGTGCTATATGTACAATGAGAAGCGCCGCCATGCATATAGATTCCGCACGGGTACGGTGCGGCCGGATGAAGAGATCAAGAGATTTCTCTGATACCAGAGTGCCGTAAACAGCAGATGAGTACGCCTGGGATCATTTAGCAGCGCTTGGATATGCTAGTAGCCATCCAAGTCCATCCATATGTTGTTGCCACATTGTTAGCACTGATGCTAACGATTTGATTTTCATTAGTTTTCATAAGGCTAATTTGGCAGGAAGAATACGATTGATAACCGAATATCAATACTCTTTAGTATTGACTACCAATAAAAACTGACTTATATATAATACATGTAGTATTTTTATTAGCGCACCGGACAGGTATAGCGTAAACTCTCCCACCCCAAATGGAAAAACAGCTCAAGCGCCAGAAAGACATCATCTCTACCTACAGGCGGGCGCTGGATGCCTCCAGCATAGTGGCGATCACTGACCGGCATGGCATCATCACCTACGCCAATGATAATTTCTGCCGCATATCCCAGTACAGTGCTGACGAACTGATAGGTCATACGCATAGCCTGGTCAACTCGGGATACCATACCAAAGAATTTTTTGCAGACCTATGGCGCACCATCAACTCCGGCAGGGTGTGGCAGGGTGAGATCCGAAATCGCGCCAAGGATGGGACATTCTACTGGGTAGAGACCACCATCGTACCATTCCCGGATGAGTATGGCCAGCCGGAGAGTTATGTATCGATCCGCCATGATATCACTGCACGCAAAGAGAAAAAAGAACTCAAGTACCGCTTGCTTTTTGACAATAGCCGGGAGGGGCTGATCATAGCGCGGCCGGACTGCACCTTTGTAGAGGTCAATAAGGCCTGCTGCGATATGCTGGGCTATACGCATGAGGAGCTGATGCAGCTTACCACGCCGCAGATCACCGTGGAAATGGACCCGCTGCTGCCTATAGCTACAGACAGGCTGCTGACCACAGGCAGCTATGCCGGAAGGCTCCAGTTTCGCCGCAGGGAGGGGACGGTGATAGATACCGAGATCACCACTGCCATCTATCAGGATGAAAATGGCGAGAGCCGCTCCTATATGTCCATCCGTGACATCACTGAGAAACTGAAGGCTGACCGGTCCATACAGGAGAGTGAGCGCAAGTTTCGCGCACTGATAGAGAATAGCCGCGATGGTATAGCCATCACTAATAATGACTGGGAGCTGGTCTACCTGAGCCCGGCCATCTATGAAATACTAGGCTACACTCCGGAGGAGCTGGAAAACACAAACGCTGTAGAGCTGCTGCATCCCGAGGACCTGGAGGCCAACCTGCCTCTGCTGATGGAGCTGGGAACGGGGCAGCGTATGCATGCTACACGCCTATTCCGCGTGCGGCGCAAGGACGGCCTGTGGCGCTGGATAGAGGCCACGGCTACCAATCAGATGAGCGATCCCGCTATCGGAGCAGTGGTCACCAACTTTCGCGATATCACAGAGCGCAAGGAGGCAGAAGAAAAACTGGAACTGCTCAATCAATCTCTGGAGCGCAAGATAGAAGAGCGCACACATGAGCTGCAGGAATCCAATAAAGCCCTGCAATCATTCAGCTATATAGCAGCGCACGACCTGCAGGCACCGCTACGCGTACTGATGGGCTATGCCTCTATACTGATGAAAGAGCACAGCAGCGGGCTCAATGCAGAGGGCCGTGAGATGGTAGAGATCATCCTGACCAAAACAAAGCAGAGCAGCCAGATGGTAAAGGACCTTCTGACATTCTCCCGGGCGAGCCACTCTGTGATGCAGCGCACAGAGGTAGATATGAACGAGATGGTGCGCGCCATCGTAGCCACTATGCCTATGGCAGGCTACGAGACCGCCCATGTAGATATGCGCCTGCATGATATGGGCACAGTCTCGTGTGACCGTAGTCTGATGCAGCAGGTCTGGACAAACCTGATCAGCAATGCACTGAAATACTCCGCTAAAAAAGAAAAGCCTGTGATAGAGATAGGCTGCGACCAGACGGCCAGCGGCGCGGTATATTACATCAGGGATAACGGTGCAGGATTTAATATGGCGCTGGCGCCAAAACTCTTTGAGGTATTCGCCAGGCTACACTCAGGAGAGGAGTTTGAGGGTACAGGAATAGGGCTGGCGCTGGTGCGCAATATCATAGTAAGGCATGGTGGCCGCATATGGGCGGATGCACGTATCAATGAGGGCGCTGCGTTTTACTTTACGCTGCCGGAGTAGCATCCTTCCTGTTATAGTTACGTAATACAAGCACACTTCGTTTCTTGGGCATATCCTGAGTGGCCCTTTGTGCGCGCAACATTCCTGTTGTGCTTATGAGTAATCCTGCTCATGTGATTGACCGAAACTTTCTCCACTTTCTCTGTAAGATTTACGCCGCATACAATGCAGACTTTACATTGTACAAATGTGTACTTGTAATGTACAATACGTTTTGCGAAGCCATTGGGAATCAATGCGCGTAAACGTACTCACAAAACAAAGAGCTTTATGCGATCCATTATTTCTACCCCCCCCAATCTGTCTAAACTGTACCTGAGCACGCTCATCATGGCGCTGTTAATGCTGCTGCAGACGGGCCAGCTGGCCGCACAGTGTACAGGCTGTACCGCTACGATATCTACTAATAGTTCAAACATCACCGTGAATAGCGGGGACGTAGTCTGCATCACATATGTAGGAACGTTTACCAAGACTATCACGTGGAATGGTGGTACGATCTGTATCAGCCCCAGTACTACCGTGAGCAGTGCACTGAATATGCCTACCGGCAGCACGCTGAGTGTGTATGGCACCTACAGCGGCAGTATGACGCAGAATGGCGGCAGTATCACTGTATACAGCGGTGGTAACTACAAACCATCCGGACTCAACCTGAACGGTGGCTCCCTGACCATCAACTCAGGTGGCAGCGCTACGATGGGCACACCGACTTTCCCTGCCGGATATGTGTTCAATGACTATGGTTCGCTGACCATCGCAGGCTTTACGCTCAATAGTAGTGCAACGGTCAATATCAGCGGTACATCTACCACGATCAGCAATAGTGTGACCAATAATGGCTCACTGACCATCAATGGACCTGCTACGATCAGTGGAGCTTTCCAGCAGAATAGCAGTGGTTCGGCATCCTTTATCAGCGGTGTGACGGTGACGGGCAGTGTGTCTAATAATGGTACGATCAATCTTAATGGTTCTTTCTCCGTAGGAGGCAGCTACTCGTCTAACAGTGGGGCCTCTATCACTGCTACTGGTACTACAGGTTGCAACACAGTGACCGTGACGGGGACTATATCCGGTACGGGAGGGTTTGATGGCGGCGGCAATAGCATGACTATCAGCCCCACTCCATCCTGCTGTATGACCAATGGCGCTACAGCCGTACCCACTGCTCCCACGGCGGCAGCCACGACCTTTAGCGGGTCGCTAAGTGGTGCTGCGGTGAACGGCTCCTTCACGGCTCCTTCGGCCTCGATCAATGGCTACATAGTACTGCGCTATATCGGTACAGTAGCGCCGAGCTGCTCGCCTACCAATAATACAGCCTACACAGCAGGCAGCACGATCGGTACATGTACCGTAGCGGCTATCGTAGCGGGAGGCAGCACAGGTACGAAATCTTTCACAGACAATATCACGCCGTCTATCGCTAACTGTGGTAAGACGGCGTACTATCGTATATTCTCTTACAACGGTAGCGGCTCATGCGTGCAGTATTATGCTACTCCGCTCGCAGGTACAGTATCGCTGCCGTCCTATACGGCTACAATCACTGCCGGTAGCTCCACTACCATATGCAGTGGCAATAGCGTGACGCTGACCAGCTCTGCCGGTGCAGCTTACGCGTGGAGTACAGGTGCTACCACTGCGGCGATCAGCGCCGGCACTACCGGCACCTACACCGTGACCGCTACCAATGCCCTGGGCTGTACCGCCACAGCCAGCAAAGCCGTAACAGTCAATACCACCCCTACAGCAAACATAACCGGCACGACCACTATCTGCTCCGGCAGCAGCACGACGCTGACCGCTACCGGCGGCGGCACCTATAGCTGGAGCAATGGCGGTACGGCAGCCTCTATCTCTACTACGGTAGCAGGCACCTATATCGTCACAGTGACCAGCTCTGGCTGTACAGATACGGCCATGCGCACCGTGACGGTGAATCCTGCACCTACCGCAGCTATCAGCGGTACCACTACTATATGTACCGGCGGCAGCACCACGCTGACGGCCAGCGGAGGCACTAGCTACAGCTGGAGTACAGGCGCTACCACAGCATCTATCTCTCCCACTACTGCAGCTACCTACCGCGTCACAGTGACAGGGGCTAATGGCTGTACCGCTACGGCGAGTGCGACCACGAGCATCGTGGCCAATCCTACTGCGGCGATATCTGGTACTACTTCCTACTGCCCCGGCGCCAGCACTACGCTGACTGCCAGCGGTGGCACCAGCTACCTCTGGAGCGATGGTGATAATACCGCTGCCAACTCAATATCATCTGCTGGCACCTATACCGTCACAGTGACCAATGCCAATGGCTGTACCGCTACAGCCAGCAAAGCTGTGACTGCATACAGCGCCCTTACGGTATCTGCATCATCCAATACACCTGTGTGCGTAGGTACTTCCATCACGCTGACGGCCACAGCGAGTGGCGCGACATCTTACAGCTACTCATGGAGCGGACCGGCCAGTTTCACCGCTGCCACCGCCGCTGCTACAGTGAGCAATGCCAATACCGCCAATGGTGGTGCCTATACTGTCACCGTGACAGACAACCGGACCTGTACAGCCACTGCTACTACCGCTGTGGTCATGGATGCAGGCTGTATAGACTCTACTACGATCGGTGCCAATGGCGGCAACTCGTCAGATGCACCATGCACGCAGATCCTCCGCTTTGATCACTATAATGATGCGGTGGCATCTAGCGGTGGGCAGGTACACACCTGGGTGCTGAAGAACGGCAGCAGGCTCACCATGACCATCACACGCACAGATGGGGCATTCACTGCGGTCACTGCGCCTACCTGGTCTGGTGCGGCCTTTGGCCAAAGCGGCTATACAGGCCTCAGTGGCAAGACGGTACTCTACACTGTCAATAGCGGCTACAGCAAGGTGGCATTCACAGGTATCTCTATGAAAGACTCATCGGGCAACCCGATCAATAACTTTACCCTGATAGGCATAGATGCAGAGAGTACCGATGGTGCAGAGCGCGATACACTGGTGAGCAACGGTACCGCCTGGTATGACTATGATACCATCACTCCGCCATCTGTAGCATCCGTGCCTACAGAGACAGGTATCGGCACCAGCACCCTGGTCTGGGCCGGCACCGGCAATCCTAATGCCCGTGCACGCCTCGTCTCTACCAATAATCCTACGAGCTTTACTTTCTCTACTGTGGCGGGTGGCCTCCAGGCATTTGCCATGGGTATAGCTAATCCGATACAGGCGCCGAGCACTGTGGCTACATGCAGCGGTACGAGCTTTAATGCTACTCCGACCAACCTGCCTGTGGGTACTACTTATACATGGACTGCGCCAGTTATTTCACCGGCAGGTGCTATCACCGGTGGCAGCGCACAGACGACTGGCGTGGCCACTGTAGGCCAAACGCTGACCAATACCACCGGTAGCCCCGCGACTGCTACCTATACTGCCATGCCGAGCAATAACTGCTCCGGTATCGGCTTTACATTTACCGTGACGGTGAATCCAAAACCTACTGCAGCTATCTCAGGTGGATCTACTATCTGCCCGGCTGGCAGTACTACTATCACAGCATCCGGCGGTACCAGCTACCTATGGAGCACGGGCGCTACTACAGCAGCCATCGCTCCTACCACTGCGGGCACCTACGCTGTGACCGTGACCAATGCTACCGGCTGTACAGCTACAGCCAGCAAGACCATGACCATGACGACCAATCCGACCGCAGCTATCTCTGGTACAGCATCATTCTGCGCGGGCACCAGCACTACGCTCACCGCCAGCGGTGGCGCGAGCTACCTCTGGAGCACCGGAGATGCTACTGCAGCTATGACAGCCAGCAGTGCAGGCAGCTATACGGTGACTGTGACCAATGCTGCTGGCTGTACGGCCTCAGCCTCCAGCACAGTGACTGTAAATCCTGTGCCTACCGCGAGCGCTAATGATGCTACAGTTTGCGCGGGCAATAGCGGCACACTCACCGCCAGCGGTGGTGGCACCTACCTGTGGAGCACAGGCGCTACTACGGCATCTATCACAGTATCTGTGGCGGGTTCTTATGCTGTGACCGTGACCAATAGTTATGGCTGTACAGCAAAGACCGGCGCCAATCTCTATATCAATGCCCTGCCTACACCATCTGTGACTGGTGCTACCGTCTGCGCAGGCACTAGCGGCACACTGACCGCATCGGGCGGGGTGAGCTACCTGTGGAGCACAGGCGCTACTACAGCAGCTATCTCGGCCTCCACAGCAGGCACCTATACAGTGACAGCGACCAATGCCTCCGGCTGCACAGCTACTGCGAGTGGTACGCTGACGGTAAATGCCGTACCATCTGCCGCAGTGACCAGCACAGCCGTATGTGCCGGTGCGAGTGGCACACTGACAGCCAGTGGCGGCACCAGCTACCTGTGGAGCACAGGTGCTACGACTACTACGATCTCTACCGGCACTGCCGGATCCTATACCGTGACCGCTACCAATGCAGCAGGCTGTACGGCCTCTGCCAGCGGCACACTGACCGTGAATGCACTCCCTGCACCATCTGTGACCAGCGCTACGGTCTGCTCAGGCAGCACCGGTACACTGACCGCATCTGGTGGCGCGAGCTATCTGTGGAGTACGGGGGCTACGACAGCTGCTATCACTACAGGCACCGCAGGCACCTATACTGTGACCGCTACTAATGCATCAGGCTGTACGGCCACTGCCAGCGGTACACTGACTATCACGGCACTGCCTACACCTGCGGTGAATAATGCAACGATCTGTGCAGGCGCTACCGCCACGCTCACTGCTACAGGTGGCACCAGCTACCTGTGGAGCACGGGCGCTACCACAGCCGCTATTTCAGTGAGTACAGCAGGCACCTATCGTGTCACAGCTACCAATGCAGCGGGCTGCTCTGCCACTGCCAGCGGTACACTGACCGTGAATGCTCTCCCTACCGCTGCCATAGCCGGCACGACCACTATCTGTGCAGGATCTAATACTACACTCACCGCATCTGGTGGTGGCACCTACCTGTGGAGCACAGGCGCTACTACAGCAGCCATCTCAGTTTCTACCGCAGGTAGCTATACGGTGACTGTGACCAATGCCTCCGGCTGTACGGCTACGGCCAGTACATCTGTGACGGTCACTCCGCTGCCATCTGCTGCTATAGCAGGCACAGCAGCTATCTGCTCCGGCAGCAGCACTACCCTGACTGCCTCTGGCGGCGGTACATACCTCTGGAGCACAGGAGCTACTACAGCAGCTATCACAGCCAGCACAGCGGCTACCTATACAGTGACCGTGACCAGCAGTGGCTGTACGGCTACTGCCAGCAAAACTGTCACTGTCAATACCAATCCTACCGCATCTATATCGGGGACTACATCTTTCTGTGCCGGTGCCAGCACTACGCTGACAGCCTCCGGTGGCACCAGCTACTCCTGGAGTACGAGTGCCGGTACAGCGGCCATCACGGTTTCTGCCGCAGGCAGCTATACAGTCACGGTGAGCAATGCGAGCGGCTGTACAGCTACCGCTACCAGCACCACGACTGTCAATGCCGCACCTACAGCAGCTATCTCTGGCACGACCACTATCTGCGCCGGAGCTACTACTACGCTCACCGCATCAGGTGGCACCAGCTACGTATGGAGTACAGGCGCTACTACGGCAGCTATCACGGCCGCTACAGCAGGCAGCTATACGGTGACCGTGACCAATGCCAGCGGTTGCACAGCTACCAGCAGCAAAACACTCACTGTCACGCCTCTGCCATCTGCAGCTATAGCAGGCACAGCCGCTATCTGCGCAGGCAGCAGCAGTACGCTCACTGCCTCGGGCGGTGGCACCTACCTGTGGAGCACGGGTGCTACTACAGCGGCTATCACATCCAGTACGGCAGCTACCTACACAGTGACCGTGACCAGCTCCGGCTGCACCGCTACGGCCAGCCAGGCACTGACTGTCAATGCACTTCCTACAGCTACTATATCCGGCACTAATGCATACTGCCCTGGAGTCAGCACTACGCTCACAGCAGCTGGTGGCAGCAGCTACGCATGGAGTACAGGAGCTACTACGGCTGCGGTCTCAGTTTCTGCCGCAGGCAGCTACCGTGTCACTGTGACCAATGCAAGTGGCTGTACCGCCACAGCTACCAGCACAGTGACCGCAGGCAGCACACCGACTGCTACTGCCACCAGCGCTACCGTCTGTGCAGGCACAGCAGCCACGCTCACCGCTACAGGTGGCAGCACCTACCTGTGGAGTACCGGCGCTACTACAGCGGCCATCTCTGCTACTACAGCAGGCAGCTATACAGTGACCGTGAGCAATGCCGCTGGCTGTACCGCTACCACCACAGGCACACTGAGCACCTATGCCCTGCCGGTAGTCACTGCTACATCTAATACCCCTGTCTGCACAGGCAATACGATCACCCTCACAGCTACTGCCAGTGGCAGTACATCATATACCTACGCGTGGAGCGGTCCGCTGGCCTTCTCATCCTCATCGGCTACGCCATCTATAGCGGTAGGCACTGCGGCGCACAGCGGGTCATATACGGTGACTGTCACAGACAATCATTCGTGCAGCGTCACCGCCACTGCTACTGTGGCGGTGGTAAACTGCCTGAACGTAAGCGGCTTCGTATTCAACGATGGTAATGGTAATGGTATGGTGGGTGCCCGCGATACGGTAGGCAGCTTTGGGCAGGCGCTCTATGCTATCGTGGCTGATACCAATGGTATCGTGATAGGTAGCGGTGCTGTAGCAGCCAACGGTGCTTTCAGCGTAGCTGGCCTGCCACCATCTACGGCAGGCATGAGCCTGCGCATAGGTAATGCAGCCCAAGCTCCGGGTACAGCTCTATCCAATACGACATGGCCTGCCAACTGGCTCCCTACACTCGGACAGTTTGGAGTAAATAACCTCTTTGGCTCCGGTGTAGCGAGTAATTTCGTCGGAGTGATGCCACTACGCACAGGAGCCCTACATATCACTGGTATATACATAGGCTATGACCGCCTCATGCCAGCTCTAAACCAGACTTATACTATCAGCCGACCAGCCCGCCACTCTATCAAAACTCTAACGACACAAGCGGGACTAGGTGATATCACCTGGACAGATCCGGAGGACGGTGCAAATAAGGGAGCTTTCGTTATATCATCGGTAGCCAATATGCACGGTAACATTCTTTTCTATGATAGCAATGGAAATAACAACTACGATACCATAGAGAAGATCAATGGATACAAAGTGATCCGCAATTTCAACAACAACAGGCTGAAAGTGAAGTTTGAAGGCCTTACGTCTATCAATTCTCAATTCTCATGGGGGTATATGGACTCTGCGGGTAAGGTAAATCCTGCATCGTCTACCTATACTATACAGTGGACAAATGGCGCCCTGCCGGTGAAGCTGGAATACTTTACCGCTGAGAAAAAAGATGAACGCAGTGCACGTGTGAAATGGGCTACCGCCTCGGAGATAAATAATGACCACTTTGAGGTAGAGCGCTCTGCAGATGCTCAACAATGGACAAAGATAGGGCAAGTAAGAGGGGCGGGCAATAGTAATGACCACCTGGAATACAGTCTGGATGATGAAGATCCACTGCCAGGTATCAACTACTATCGCCTCAAGCAAGTGGATGTAGACGGGCAATACGAATACTCTGAGATCGCAGAGGTGGAATTCTCTGGTGAGGAAGGAATAAAAAGTGCCACTGTCATGACCATCTATCCTAACCCACTACCTAATGGCAAACCGCTACATATCGCACTAGCGGGACCATCAGACCAGATCAAAACGATACTCGTACACACAGCGCTGGGGCAGCAGGTGTACAGACTGGACCCTGCGGCAGGCGAAGGATATACGCTGCCGAGTCTCCCTTTCAGTGCAGGGACATACATCGTCACAGTGCTGACGACCACAAATGAAAGTTTCACTACTCAAATAGTAGTACAATAAAGATAGAGTGGTTAGTGTTTTTCTCATGCAGCGCGGGTTGGGTTTACCTGCGCTGCTTTTTTTTGACTTGAGGCACAATCCTTGTTGCGTCCCTGATCATGGCACAATTATCCTTTTCTGATGACATGGGCACCTATAAAGCGTTGAGCACGGATATTTTTGATTACCGTGCTGCTGTTTTCTCATTTGAGGAGTGCGCATATTACCTTAAACTGTTCCTAAAAGACATACCGTGGGAGCAGCGCATGGTGCCGATGTATGGCCGTCAGATACTCACCCCACGACTGACAGCCTGGTATGGTGCAGGGGCAGACTATCCACTACAGGACAGACCAAGAGCAAACCCATGGACACCAGCGCTAGATGAAATACGCAGCCGTGTGCAATCACTGGCCGGCGTGAGCTTTGATAGTGTACTTTTAAATTATTACCGTGATGGACAAGACTCCGTGAGCTGGCATGATGATGAGGATCGTACCCCAGGCAAAAATATGATCGTGGCATCTGTGAGTTTTGGGCATGAGCGTATGTTTGATATACGGTTAAAAGCGGATCACAAACAAAAAATCAGCATCCTCTTGCAGAATGGTTCGTACCTATTGATGAAAGGTGATTTTCAAAGCAAATATGAACATAGGATAGCGAAAAGCATGAAGCCGATGGGGCCGAGGGTCAATCTCACCTTCCGTAGACAGATGAAGTGATATTATGGTTTTATGATAGGCCACTACTGTAAAAATGAAGCAGCTACATTTTTGTGAAACCAGCGGACTTCTTTTTCTATGGAAGCATCCCCTTGCCTGGTGAAACGACTGAATGCTGTGGCCTGCGTCACGGTAGGTCCCTCGTCAAAGTATGGCCCTGCTACGCCGATCATCCATCCATTCCTGGCTGCCCAGTGAGGTTCATGCGTGCAAAAACGGAATACAAAATAGAGAACCCGGTGGGTAGGATCCTCATCTATCTGGATAGGAACCATTTTCAGCAGCTCCATCTCATCTGGCTTTGCATCCAGCTCCGTAGGAAATTCTAACCAGTTGGCTAATACAGTTTCCGCTGCTTTTTCTTTGGTATTGTACTCTGATGGGAAGAGCTCTAACTTATCGTGCTCGTACAGTAGCTGCCAAACCTGCTGTCGGGTGATGATATCTGCCGCATAGTTATGGACATCTGATTCCGTGAGCGTATCATTATCTAGCTTTTGCCTCAAGGGGGATATCGATTCGTAGCGCCTGGCGGCTATGGCTGCAGCCTGCCTACTCACCACACGGCTGCGGTATGCCAAAAAAAGAGCTACAGCAGCAATAAGGCACAGAACGATGATCAGAAATATTTTCATAAGGCGAGGCTGGCGCGAATATAGCCAATCCGATCAGTATAGTGCGCTATCACGCTACCAATGGGAAACGTAGGTCTACCTTCAGTCCATCGTGAAAAGAGGGGTCCAGAGTGATATCCCCGTCATGATTTTCCATGATCTTGCGGCATACAGCCAGTCCCATACCTAGTCCATCATAATTGCCAGCTGCATGCAGCCGCCTGAACATTTGGAAGAGTTGAGCCCTATGATGGTCTTCTACTCCTATGCCATTGTCACGTAGCGAAATCAGATGGCCGCTACCTGCGGTCTGGTACTCTATCTCTATCTTTGGCACGTTATCCCCACGAAACTTGATAGAGTTTTGCATCAGGTTCTGGAATAGCTGGATGAGTTGATACTTGTCTCCCTGGATCCGTGGCAGCGCCGTGCGTTGGATCACTGTACGCGTCTCGTGTATAGCTTCATTCAGATTTTCGCAACTTGAGTCAAACACGCTATTAAGATCTACTGACATAAAGGCCTTGCGATTTTCCAGTTGAGAATAGTTTAATACGGCTTCCAGCATCCCTTTCATGCGTCGTACACCACTCACGGAATAGTTTATGAACTCACGTGTTTCGCCATCCATACGATCTCCCATGCGTAGCTCTATGAGCTGCAGGTAGCTGGATATGGTACGTAGTGGCTCCTTGAGGTCATGAGATACGATGTATGCATAGCGACGGAGGGCGTCATTGGAGGTTTGGATCTCCTGCTTCTTTCGATCGAGGCGGAGGTAGGTATCCTTCATCTCCTCTGAGCTGAGGTCGAGAGACCGCTCTACCATTTTGATATCGCGGTCATACTGCTCATATGTACGGCTCACCGTCTCCAGCAGCTCACGTATCTCGGGAGGCAGTGCAGATACATCGCCGTACTTTTTGACTATCTGCTTTTGCAGCAGTTTATGATATTCTGTCTGAGGGTTCATAGTTCCTTCAGTGTTGTTATGGTCATGGTCTGATTATGCAGATCGCATCCGGGAGCGATACCCAGCGGCGATATCTCTCCGTAGGAGTAAAAGCCCGTCAATATAGCATCAGGTCCGAGCACTTCACGCACGCGTTCTATCTCCTCGTCCGTACGCTGGTCCAGGACTATTTTTCGCCCTACACAGGATACGAGCAGCGCCAGCTCGGGTTGTGGTACCGATGGCAGAGAAGATTCGGCGGCTATCCGTGCGGCGTCTATAAGATTTTCAAAATTGCCCCGCATCAGCCGCGCGTAGGAGCCTTCCGGTATATTGCCAGCAAAGGTCATGCTCTGTTTCCCTTCATCTATAGACAGTATTGTACGTACAAGTGGTTGTTTGTGTTCCTCTACGGTGATGGAAAGCGGGAATAAAAGGGCAGATCCGGGTAGTTTGTCGGCCAGCTCGCCCAGATACTGTTTATAGAGGCTCAGAGCAGAGCGGCCATCCAGCTCATAGAGGACATTGGCTACGGAGCGCGTCACTCTACGCTCTGGCCCGAAGCTGCTCCAGCCTCCCACACTACCATAGCCTATAGATACATTTTCTCCGTAAAGCCCTACTGCTACTATTTTGCCGCTTTCAGCAGGCCCATCCAGACCTACGAGTGTCTGCTGAAACCGTGCACCGTCCCCGGCCAACCCACCTGATATCGTCACGCCTGCCGGTAGTGATAGGTTTAGTCCTTTAGTCAGATCACTACCATTGACCAGCGAGCCGTCAGCAAAGATGAGTACATGCCGCAGACCTGTGGGAGGCAGGTGGCTGATGAGCGTACGACCAGCGGTAATGCTATCGGCATGATCGCCGATATGCACCTGTGCAGTCCTTAGAGCCGTTTTTTCAAAAGCGATAGCGGTAATAGACAGCCCTGTATCGTAGACATTACTCTGTAGTATCTCACCGGCAGTAGAGACACTTACGATTATAGCCTTAGGAAAAGCAACAGTCAGCGCTGTATAGTCCATACCAGCCAGTTCCTCACGATTGGCAAAGACAAGCACAAGGTTTGCCTCGCGCATTGGAACACGGAGATCATCCGTGGATCGATATTGTTTTATCTGCATGATTCAGCTCAGGGTTAAGCTGTTGTACTGCTAAAAGTAACATTAAGATACACAGAGATATGACTTTGCTACAACAAATATTTTGTTTCTGATAAAATAGGGTATATGTACCCACATCAATACTTTGTATGAGGGTCAGAGGATTTGGGATAGTCTCTATACAACGATTTATAAAAAGAACGGTCAAAGCAGCTTCCTATACTCTGACAGTCTTCCACCTTTGATCAGGTTATTGATGCTACCGGTTAGATCTGGATAGGCATTTCGCTCGCCCAGATCATACATCTCTGTGAATGGAGCACGGTCGAGGATCATTTTATCCAACTCTCTGAGTGAAGGCACTTCTTTCATATTTGCGTATTCTTCATAGGTGATCTTTAGAAAGGCACTATGCGGAGTTATGCCTCGATTGTCCAGCAGATAGCCATCTGTCAGCATGGTAGGGCGGGCTATTTTACCCTGATAGTAGATATCGGAGGGGGCAGGATAGGAGGCTATGGTGCTGCCATCATCTGTGAGGGTCACAGGCACATATTGTGCATAGTCGCCTTTGGTCCGGTAGACTATGGCATGGGCGGTAGGACGGTAGGTGGCAGGCCGTGGCGGCACAGGAGCAGTATGCGTATCAGTGGTAGCACCAGCGTGCTGTTTGGCTTTGCAGCCGGCAGCGGCGATAGTTATGAGCAGGATGATGATGGCGAGCCTCATGGTTTTGTATGGTGTGAATATAAAAAAGGGCCGTCCATACGGACAGCCCTGGTATATCATTTTTCGTGCCGTATTATTCCTTTACGAAGCGGCTGGTAGAGCGGCTGCTGCCATTATGCAGGGCTACTGTATAGACTCCTGCGGCCAGAGGCGCTACGTCTTGTGCTATCGTGTTCGCTCCGATATTGATACGCACCTGGCGATCAGACACTACGTTACCTATCATATCATAAACCGTCAGCGCCATATCTGCAGACTGGACAGCAGTTACTTTGAGCTGGAGCTGGTCATGTGCAGGATTAGGCTGCGCTGTCATGCTCTCTACTACTGCTATATCCTGTATGCCGGTAGAGCCCTGTACAGATGATATAGTGCCTGACACCTGATCTGAGCATGATCCATTTGACACGCTCAGTGTCACAGTATAGTTGCCATTATTGCTATACGTATGTACTGGATTCTGATCTGTAGAGGTATTGCCATCGCCAAAGTCCCAGCTGTAGCTAAGGCCTGAGCCCGTAGCGGCAGGACTGAAGCTCACCACATTGCCTGCAGCGGCAGAGTAAGAGAAGGAGTTTGCATTGGCGCCGAGTACATAAGCTGTAACAGGAGTACGGAGGCTAGTACACTGATTGGCCTGGAGTACCCAGTTGTAGAAGAAATAGTAGTAGCCTGCACCAGCATCACTGTTGTAGATGCGTACAGTACTATCCTGTGAGTAGTATGGATAGGTGATACCAGTGCGGGTACGGTAGAGTGGAGTGATAGCCCCTGTAGTGTAGAGCTGCATTGCATTGCCCACTGGGATGTCAAAATCAAGCTCTACGGTATTGTAACCCGCGTAAAGCTGTACGTCAGCAGATGCTATAGTACCACCTGTAGAGTTAGCCAGGGTCACTGTCACTATCGCGTCATTTTGTGCATACATATCTACATAGGTGAGGCGCTGTGGAGCGCTGCAGCTGAATAGGAGGCCGTGAGCAGTAGCGCCATTATAGTAGCTGCCGGTGCCTACGGTATTACTAGCTATACCCGCCGAGAGCATCGGGCCCAGTATCTTGGCCTCGGCATAATAGATGGTGCTATTATTAAGCGCGGGAGTAGTATAGGAGTTGCCTACGCCTACAGGAGAGCCTCCTGTAGGTGCCGAGTACCAGCTGATATCTCCAGCTGCCACGCCACTCAGAGTCGCACTATTGCCAGTGCATACACTGGCCGGCGTGACGGTAGGAGCCGTATTTTCTACTGCTATATATTGATACTGTATCGATGTATCTGTGCCGCAGCCACCACTGGTGATCAGGGTCACGTCATACACGCCATAGCCAGTATAGGTATGAGCAGGAGCGGAGTCAGTAGAGGTGGTGCCATCGCCAAAGTTCCAGATATAGTTAGAACCATATGCACTACGGTTGGCAAAGTTGAAGGTGAACGGTGCACTGCAAGCCTGGTTGTTTGGCACTGAGAAGGCAGCAGTCACGGCAGGTACTACCTCTACATAAACACTGGTTTGAGCATGCACGCCAGCACTGTCAGCATTCAATATATAAACGGTGCTGGTAGTAGGTGTCAGGGTAGTGCTGGCACATGTAGGGCAGGCTACACCCGTAGTAGGATACCAGCTGTATGTAGCACTGGCAGGACCGGTAGCCGTGAGTTGCGTAGAGGAGCCTGAGCACACCTGTGCGGCAGCCACCTGGGCATTCAGATGATATGGATACATTGGCTGTATGCCTATGAGTGCTCCCTCACGAGAGATAAAGTTGGCACCGCCCGCAGTCAGGTTGGTAGTAGCAAAGTAGCCATCATAGCTGCCACCCCATCCCCAGTTCATATGCATGAGATTATTCGCATCATAGCCGTCCATCACCCATGTGTGGCCACCCTGGGTAGGGTCAGCGCCCTCGTACTGTACTACACGGCCAGCCTGTATCTCAGCTTTCATCATTTGGAACCATTGGTCTACTGTATAGCTGGTCAGATTGACACCACGCAGGGTGGTGGGGTCATAGAGGAAGTGATTTTTGAATGAAGACTCTGCGCATGGCATACTGCCCCATACCTCAGACTCCTGTACATATGCACCACTGCCGCCTTGGGAGCCTATATCATATCCCATAGCCACACTCACGCCGCAGTCTGCCATGAGGCCGGCTACGTCAGTATAGTTAGTGCTGTTTACCACATTAGGCATGGCTGACCAGTTGTACGCATGGTTAAAGCTCCTGGAGAGAGCCGGATAGGCGAAGCCATTGCCAGACGCAGGTGGAGTGTAGGAGTAGGAGCCTACGCCTACTGCGGGGTAGCTCCAGTACTTCATGATCTGAGCCATAGTAGTAGCTACACAGCCTGTCACCGCCCGGTCATTGGCAGTAGTATTGAAAGGGCAGTCTGCGTTATAGTTTGGAGACTGGTCCCAGTGGGTACGCATGAGCGGGCCTACAGCCGCTACACGGCTGGATGGATGATATATGCCGGTCTTTACTGCCTGCCATTCATTACGTATAGTAGTATTGGCAGCTATATGCTGGGTCACAGCTGCGCGGAGGTGTGTAGCTGTATTCGTCATCCAGTCAGAGAGACCGGTATTGGAGAAATTGAGGTCAAAGTTTGACTCTGTAGAGTATCCTATCACCGGGCGGGCTACATCATCTGCAGAGACGATCACAAAGCCCAACTGAGGTGCCATGCCAAATACATAGAAGTCGGCAGTGCCGTCTGGCTCGGTGCGGGTGTAGAGCAGAGTAGGAGACACATTGCTAGCTGCAGGTACGGCTCCCTGGTAGAAGTTTGCCGCTACAGTACGGGCAGTAGCTACGGTCACAGTAGTGGCCATAGCAGGGCCGAGGATCATACAGGCTCCTGCGAGCAGGAGGAGTATCTTTTTCTTCATTCTGAATTAATGTTTAAGTAAGTGAAAATACCTGTTTCAACCCATATCCCAAAGCATTGATTTCTTAATGTTTATAAGCTGAGGGGAATAAGGGTAATCCAAGGACATCATTTTCATCAAATAACTACAAATCAGCCACATGCGCATTTTAACAAGTCTCGACATTTAACACTGCCCGTAGCAGTTTTAACACGTGTTTAAGCGGTGTTGTAATTGGTCGGATGAGTGCGGATAGTCTTACGCAGCGGGTGAGGGTAGTGGAGAGGTGTGCCTGCTGTAGGTCAGGCGATCACCGGCGGTGGCCGATACGTGATAAGATAAGCTGATACGGTTTCCAGTTTCCGTTTCCTAGGCAAACGGAAACTGGAAACACTAGTCGTACACCGTTCTCGTTTCATAGTAAAAGTGGACGGTGGACGATGTGTCTGGCCGTCCCGCGTCCCTGTTGCCTATGTACGGGGACGCGGGACGATAGCCTTGCTGACTTTGACCGTGCCGCTTGTTGTTGTTTGTTGGTTTTTCCTAGCAAAAACCAACAAACAACAACAACGGCCTTAACGATCTTTCTTTTGTGAATAACTACCTGTCTATTTATATGGTTAAATTGGCTAAAAATGCTATATTTGCATATTATTGAAAGCGAACTGATATACTTATATATATAGGTGTATATAGGTAGGTATTTTACTGAAAAGAGTAACCAACTTTTGAGATTTGCACGAAGTGCTATGCAAAGTCTGTATCAAGCCTGCTGGCTGTATTGATATGGACTTTTTTCATTTGATAAAGCCTTGACGCTGCTTGTACCCGTTTCCAGTTGTCCCAGCCTCACGGCGTGGGAAACGGGAAACGGGTACGTCGCTTTCGTCAGGCTGATTTATTTTACTCCGTTATTGCGAGGAGTACCGTCTAATACATCGTATCAAGTCAGTAGTATGTGTAGAATGCTGCCTGATTAGCATGTTCCAGATTGCTTCGTCATTCCTCCTCGCAGTGACGACATAGGGACCGGTGCACCCGCGTGTTTCACTGCATGCCTGTTGTTGTTCGTACATATAGGCTGTACGAACAACAACAACAGGCCCTCCGTTTTCTTTAGCTATTTTCTGCCAGCTTTTGTCGCGAAAAAGCCTTTACTTCATGCATCAAAATAAAAACCCATAGATGAATCGTATTCTCCTCCTGCTCTCCCTCTGTTTTTTTTCCGCCGATGTCTTTGCCGCCAATAACCCTGCCTATGAGCAGCGCCGCACTGAGTATATAGATACGGCCCTGGCACATTTCAATAGCAATGCACTGGTGATACAGGCATACCGTGGCCTGCCGCTGGATACTGCCTCTCTGTATAGCATGCTGAATGACATCCGCACAGATGGCGACGCTGATTTTCACATCGTGCAGGCTGTACGGATGCTGTTTCTCACACAGAATACGCATCAATATGACTCCGTGATCCTGGCCTCAGTCAACTCGGTGAAGTACTGGATCAACGCAGGGGACTCTGTACACGTGTACTGGTCGGAAAACCACCTGGCCATGTGGATGGGCTCAGACTACCTGCTACAGCAGAGCTATGGCCGCCCGGTAGATACGCTGGTGCGCAAGCGCGTACTGCACTACTTGCAGACGAAGAACCAGTATGGCTTCTATGAATACAACTCGTCTGTCTACCTGCCATACTGCCTCAGCGGGATACTGAACCTGGCCGATTTTGCCTCTGACCCACAGATCAAAGCACTGGCCATCTCTGCCTCTCAGAAACTACTCTCTGAGTACTTGCTGCGCCTGACTAATGACAAGGGAACTTTCTTTCCTACAGCTGGCCGCAACTACTATGGTAAATATGAGACACCCTACGGGCAAAATCACAACAACCTGATCTGGCTGCTGACTGCCATGGGCCAAAGGCCAACAGATGCGTCACACTCTGGTGCTTTCCTCGCTACGTCTGACCTGCCGGTGGATACGGTCAGTGACTCCTGGAGGCCGACAATAGATACAGTATATCAAAATGGCCACTCGCTCAATGCAAGCTTTGCCATCCATGCCAGCCAGGATACTATAGCACGTATCATCTTCCGCTGGAGTGGTGGTGGCTACTTCCAGCCATCAGTGGTACTCGGCTCCGGCTCTATGATAGCCGACAGCAATATGTGGAATAACTATACCTTCCAGGCATTCCGCCAGCTGGCGGCAGTGCCGGTATCTCTGTATCCGCAACTGGCGCAAAACCTGAGCGTACTCTCCTATAGCTCCCTGATCATGGATGCGCGCCTGGCTATCTACAAGCACCACTCTGTGACGCTCTCCTCTACGCAGGACTTCTGGAAGGGCAAAGTAGGATTCCAGCAATGGCCATGCGTGGCCAATGTAGGCACTACCGCCGTCTACACTGCCAGCGGCCCTGTGTATGCTCACTGGGAGGACCACTCTGAAGACAATGCCAACTACCACCTGCCATACGTAGAGCAGCATCACAATGTAGCCCTGCTCATGTACCGCCCGGAGCCTGTACCGGCAGTGATACCATATCACAATACTGATGTAGCGCTGCACTGGACTGTAGCGGACTTTGACGAGTCGGTGAATGACAGCCTGTGGTTCATAGGCCGCCAAGGTAGCAGCTATGCAGCTGCGCGTATGTACTGCATAGGGCAGATAGACAGCCAGGCCGCCTGCCACTATACCACTGATGGCAGCAGCTATGTGATCGTAGTGGGCGACTCTGATCTGTATGGCAGCTTCCAGAATTTCAAGGCCCTGGTGCACAGCTCACAGTTCAGCGATAGGCGCTACTATGACTCTGTCAATCACCTCTCAGTCTACCAGGCGCAGATCACCTTTGACACGACCACTATCAGCTATGCGTGGGGCATAGATAGTACTGCACCAAGCGGCATCCGCGATGTGAGTGCCAATGCCGCCCTGCATATCTATCCTAACCCTGCCACAGACCAGATCACCGTCACACTGGCAGACAATGCCACTACTGCTACCCTGCAGGTCACTGATCTGATGGGCCGTGTGGTCTACACCTATGATGGTACGCTGACCACTGGCACTGCGCTACATATAGATACCCGCGCCTGGCCGCAGGGCATGTACCTGCTGACAGGCGATAGCCCTAACGGCCGCTATACGCAGAAACTGGTGAAGGAATAGGAGAGAGATTGATATGTCCAGGTAGGGTGTATGCGCATAGCAATAGTGATGCTATAAAAGCCAACGACTCCTCGATTTAAGGAATATAATCCTCAAATGGTGATGGTATAGATCTTGCAAAATTCATGCATGTATCAAAAAACTATCACACAATGAAAAAACTGAAAATCGCCAGCGGCCTCTGCGCCATTGCACTCCTGCTCTCTGTCTCTGCCTGCAAAAAAAGCACTAATGCAGAAACCTGTGGTAGCGGCCTCCTTTGCGCGCATGTAGACGGCATCAGCTATACTGCCAAACCATACAACTCCAGAGGAAGTATCTTCAACGGGACCTCTTACAATGGTTCCTTTGCACAGCTCGTAGCCAACTCTACCTCTACCGGTGGGTACTATATGAATGTATCTGGCAATAACGGAGACGCCAATACAGATGCTACATGGGAGATAGACTTCCGTATCACACAGCTGCCTGTAGCGGGCAGTACCTATACTACTCAGGCTGGCTCTGTATCCTTTGACTACTATGCCGGTACATCTGGCAATCAGCTGCACTACGTGACAGATGCGAGCCACAATGGTACCGTGACCATCACAAAGATGGATACGACCTCTAACCTCGTATCAGGCAGCTTCAGCTTTGAGGCCAATACACCATCTGGTCAAAACCAGACACCTGCTACACACTCCATCACATCAGGTACTTTCACAGACCTCATCGTCAGGAGATAATCCTACACCTCCTTCATAAACTGGCCGCGGCAGGGATCTCCTTGTCGCGGTTTTTGCATGATAATGTCTGAGAGGGTTTGTAGAGGCTAGGCGCAGATCTACTTCCTGTTTTTATTTAGTAGCCTGCCGGCACGCAGCTCCAGCCATTGATCAAAGTGGAAAGGCCTGTGCCCTCCCAGCTTTTCATGGACTTGCGTCGTTTTGCTTTTCCTGACGAGGGCTTCTATCTCGCTGCGGGATACGTCTGGCTGCAATAGGCGCGTCATGGTCTTGTGCATCTGGTTTATCTGCGTCAGCCTCATTGCATTTTCCTTTGCATGGCGCTTGGCAGCGGCAAATTGGGAGTCCATTGTCACTTTATTGCCATCATCAAAGGCGATCATAGCCAGTATCACGCGCAGCCGCATGAAAGTCTTGCCGGAGGAGAGTATTTTCACCTTCAGATGCTCTATCTCATGTATCAGCTCTGTGGCCATGAGGGCATTGCCAGCAAAGTAAAAGCAGAATGCTGATTCAAACAGGAAGAGAGACTTGATAGGCGGGGACATATTCGCGTACTCATCTTCATGGCTGACCTGCTCGTGATAGTACCGCACGCCTTCGGCAAACTGGCTCATGGCCACATGTGACGTCTGGCGAAACATACTGGCACCACCCCAGGCCTGGTAGTAGAGCATTTTGTCTCTTGGTCTGATGCGGATGAGCATGACCTCCAGTTCATGTAGCGCTTTATTAAAAAGAGTACGGTTTATCCTGTCCTCATGCAGGCTCATGACGCTATCCATTAGACAGGCGGCCATGATATTCTGATTGGCCTCAAATGTGGCCAGATGCTCCTGCAGCAGACGGTAGAGGTCTACCCCCATCTGGTAGGCCATTTCTCTATCACCAAAAAAGGTATGGTAGCCGGCCATGATACGATAGTAAAAGGACCGGGCTGTCACGCTGAGTGCTGTAGAGGGGCCCTGCAGCAGAGGATCAGCCTTCAGGTCTTCTATAGATGTGTCTATGATTTTCTCCTGCCGCGGTACTATGAGAAAGCTCATTTTTTTGTGGAGGTCTCTGTATGCCAGCAGATTTTGCTCCATGGTCATGTATCTCGCTACCTGCTCGCCGGCATGCTGGGCGCCTGCTATATTGTAGTCCTTGGCATACATGGCCTGCCGCATTTTGCAGATGGCCACCAGGTATAGGAAGTAGTCACCCTCCTCGCAGATCGCCGCAGCTTTGTCGAGCAGCTCATATGCGAGTGCTGGTATATCTTTGATACGCGCTATCTCGGCCTGGTTGATCAGGTTGCGCACGCGTATCAGAGGGGTAGTATCGGTATGGAAATTCTCCAGTGATTTGAGCAGCACCTGCATCAGGTAGGCCTTGGCATCACTGATCTGCTTAGGCGTCTTTTTGAGACGGCGGGCCAGCAGGGCAGGGCTATACTCTTGTTGTTTGGCCAGTAGATCAAAGATATCTGCGTAGAATTTATTGTCCTTGCGCGCAGCGATATATTGCTTGAAATATTTCTTCTCGCTCGGGGTGAGCAAGTGTATTATTTTCAATAAGTTGTCGGTCGTATTCATGGTCAGACTTTCGGATTTGAGACAAAAGTTGAATTGGGTGGCTCGCTGTCTTTGTTCATCTTAGCTTACGCAAATCAGCAAAAGAGTTAGCGTTTGTCAAAGACCGGTACTTTCCGCAGTAGTAGTAGTCCTGGACCAATTGGCAAATACATCATATTTCACCTATCGAAAACGTAGACCCATTTCTTTACCGGAATGGGTTTTTTATTTCAGGCACATTAGATTGCTACTGAGTTGGTGCAGTGGCTTTAGCGCCGTACTGTACGGCCTCCATGAGGACCGCCACATCTATGTCTGCCAGCTTTTTGAATTTGATGCAGTACCCTGTCACGCTGGCCTTGCCGAGTCTTTGGCCATAGGTATCGGCCAGGTGTTTTTTGTCTTTCAGACCGAGGATATAGACCGATATGCCCGTAGTATTGCCGCTCAGGCCTACCTGAAAGAAGTCTTTCGTCTTGCCCCCCGCATACTGCAGTACCTGAAATCCATATCCTATGGTAGGGTTGGCCACTACCTTTCCCTTCTCATCCACACCGGTATCAAACCACAGGCGGCAGCCGGGTAGTGCTTTGAGCAGCTGCTCATGGAGGGTACGCATTTCAGTTTGCTTGGGATCAGGCTGAGTGGCAAGGTGGTCTGCTATCTGCTGTGTGGTGGTCATTATTTTCCTTTTGCGACAGCAAGATAAAATAATGACGGGAAAGGGGCGAAAAGGGAAAAAAACAACGGCCGTATCAGAGGCCACGGCTATCACTCACGCTACCATCCTCATGGTATGTCACGTAGCTGAAATAATGCCCGCTGGTCAGCATGAGAACCTTATCAGTATCAGCGTCTACCAGTGCTGAGCAGTCACTATTGGTCATAGGGGAATCGAGAAAGAAGAAGACCACGTAAACATGGCTCAGCGCTGCGGGAAACTGCACGGTATGCTCATACCTGATATGATACCGGCTACGGGACCGTGGGTAGGACCGCTGCAGCAGAGCCAGCACGCGTACGGTCTCAGTATAGGCTGCCTCCTCACGCAGGATGCGCTGTGTGCCTGCCTGGCGCCTCACCACCGGCAGCCATGTCAGGCTCAGTACCAGCCTACGTGCCAGCAGCCTGAGGCGCCTTCGCACCTCGCTATAGTATATCTCAGACCGCGATAGTTTCATCTCTGTGCAAATAACGCGACTTTCTGCCAATGAGTATGCAGGGATGTTCACGCTTGTTCACAGCGTTCACGCTCGACGGTACCGTAAACAAGCGTGAACAAACGATCAGCAATTTATCCAGCGAAGACGGCGATGAGGTGGCGTGGCTACTGTCGCTGGGCTTTGCTGGTTTTTTTGTTTTTAAGAATGGGAGTGAAGCATCTGTGCTAACTGAGGTGCCTAGCTTTGGCACAAGAACGACATGCGCCAGCTGGCCGCGCCATAGGAAGCACTAAAATCTTAAATTCATTTATATATTTGAACTGAGTATTTTGTGTATACATAATTAAAGTTTAATGTCTGCCTTTGAACCACGCAGTTTTTTTCTAAGTAGTCGTTTAGCATTTTGCGCGGCATTATTGATTTTTTCGATTGACTGTTCGTGGGCTCAAAACACAATATCTTTAGGGAGCAAGCCCAAGCATTTGTCCATTAAGGATTCCAAGAAAATGATAGTGTATTCTTTGGATTCATTGGAAAAACACCGAAAAGAACTGATAGCAAAAGATACTTCTAAATGGTACGATGAACGAGATCTGCTTAAGAATTTATCTCTCAATAAATACTTGGTGGATGCACTATCACTGACGGTCTCAAAATATTCCAACAATTATAGAAAGATATACAACTCTCGTAAAGTCAAAGCGAAAGCCCTAGCACTAGCTGTGGAGGACAGTATATTTATTAGCGGACGGCTTCAAAAATATGCAACTAACAAGGAACAACCGCTGATAAAAGTCATAGCAAGCGAACCATTATTAGGTCATGTTTACAGTTCGGTAACAAGAGAGGCGATATTTAATGCATCTATATCAAATAGAGCATGGCCTTTTGATGTTTATACAAATGCGAAGGGAGATTTTGAGAAATGGATAAATATTCATAATACAGACTCATTTGTCAATCTTGAAATTCGTGCAGAAAATTATTTACCCCTGAGTGTGAAGATTCCCGTAGGTGACATTAAGGGGGAACATAAATTTGCTCTTGAACCGAAAAAAATGGGAGTTCCCCCCCGTGCACAAGCTAGCAATAGTCAAAATGGTGAAAGCAGTTTGCCGCTTACAAGGCCTGTCCTGCCTGCTAAACCTATAATACCTCTTATACGTTTAAGTAGTACGAAGAGAGTAGAATCTCAAAATATTTTAAATTTACACAACGTTTCAAACGATACACTTAGTATGGCGGACATTAATTCAATTACAGACTCCCTAAATGCGATATCCATAACATTGCAGTCCCTTGCAAAATTAAAGACGGATACAGCACAATATGCTTTGCAATCTACTGTCAGTACAATTTCTGGTGATCAGAGTTTTTTGAAAGGACAAATGTTTGTTCTGATAGGTCTAGTGGCATTGTTTATGGGGATTTTTACTCTTCTTTTTAATAGAGTCAATACGATTAATGATAATTTTACTAAATCTATTTCTGACTTGTCAAGCGTATTAGCAGGACTAAAGGCAAGTGTTGATGGCTTGGGAGAAATGAAAAATAGTTTGGACAAGGTGGCTAATCTTCAAAAAGATGTCGAATATCTGGTACCACTGCATACTAAAATTGATAAAGTGGCGGAAGATGTCAAGAAGATTGGGATAGAGGTAGCCATTATGCAAGAGAAGATGAAAAAATAAGGGTTAGTTGCCAACTGCTGGGCGCAAGAATACGACATGGCTTCTTGAGGCATAGTAGACCTTATCAGCCAGCAAAGACACTTCATCACCATTCAGTATGATAAAAGCACCCATGTTCACACCCTCCAGCCCCGTGAACACCGTGAACAAGCGTGAACAACCCCAATCCGTAAATCCCCACAAAACCGCCCTTTTAACACCCTTTAAGACCTTATTATACTTGCTGTTTGGAAAATCAGACACTATAGTCTATCTTTGGCACTCCAAATTTTTGGAAAGTAGTGTCATGTTCCCTTTCGGGTAGGCACTGTTGATCACTCAAAAAACATAAGTTCTGCATGGCTAAAAAGCAAGAACAGCGGAGATTGGATTTTTCCAAGATCAC
>CAZNDJ010000022.1:0-39587 GCA_964571705.1 uncultured Chitinophagaceae bacterium | reverse complement strand
ACCTCGGCGAGGGCGGAGGGTTTGCGGTTGCGCGTACCGTTGAAGATCAGGTTCTCCATTTTCTCCAGACGGAGCATGGAGGTCTTCTGCTCGCCCAGTACCCAGCGGATAGAGTCCACTACGTTAGACTTGCCGCAGCCATTGGGCCCGACTATGCCGGTGATGTTATTATTAAAGTGGATCGTGGTCTTCTCGGCGAAGCTCTTGAATCCTTTGATCTCGAGGGTGGTCAGCTGCATACGCTTGCTAATTTGAAATTTGGCAATTTGAAAATTTGAAGATGGAACAGCCTTGATGCTTTGTCCTGACGGACAAAATGATGCAGGCGATTTCCTCCAAACTTTTAAAGGGATGGCGAATTTAAAAAATAAGGGGGAGGATAGGAGGCCGTGTGGACAGGATGTGGGGGAGAGGTAAATATCCACGGGTTTTCCACAAATAAAAATGATTTAAATTGTTGTTTTTGAGTTTGTTGTGTGGTTTGATGGGCGGACTTCACATCTTTTTGTGTATTAAAAGTCGTGCTAAGTGAAACCCTCAGGCGGCTTGCATATTAAAGTGCATTTCTTTCCCTAAAAATGATATATTTGAACATCACTAAGTTTTTCAATGAAAAGAATACTACTCGTACTCCTTACCCTCTGTGCTATCACTGAGGGCTACAGCCAGGTGGGTATCAATATCCTGAACCCCGACTCCAGCGCTGTGCTGCAACTGGAATCCAACAAGAAAGGCCTCGGCCTGACGCGCCTGACCTCTGCGCAGATGAATGGTATCGTGAACCCGTTGAAGGGCCTCACGATCTTTAACACAGAGGATAGCGTGGTGGAATACTGGAACGGCGAATGCTGGCTCAAGGCATGGGAAAAGAATTGCTACTACTGCGACTTCCAGATGACGATCACGCCGCCGGCTGATACGCTGGACCGCGTGGTAGATGACTCGATCTTTGCTACTGTGACGCTGGCGCATACCCATGGTACTGGTGCGATCAATACTACCTGGACCGCTGTGCCACCTGCAGGTGTGCAGATCTACCAGCAGGGGCCTAATATCATTGATACATCAGGCAGCTTTAATATCGTGGTAAAGGCGGACGTATTTGCCGGTAGCGGCAATGTGCCGATCCTGATCACAGCGTACTGCGGTGACCAGGTGCGCTTTGTGACCTACAATGTCTATATCAAGCCATGCGTGATAGTAGATATCCCTATGGATGACTACAACTATGATGTACAGACGCGCAACTCTACACTGCTGCCTCCGGGCGCTAAGGAGTGCGTACTGCTGACGGTGTACAGCGGTGTGAATGTACACTCTAATGACCCGGCACTGCCATCACTGACCATAGGTAACCTCGATCCGCTGTCTATAGTGGGTATCACTAATAACGGCTCGATACTGGCGCGCGGTGGCGACGGTGGTGGTGTGACCACTACTACTGCAGGCGGCCAGCCAGGCGGCAACGGTGGCAATGCGCTCAACCTGACCACACGTACAGTGATGCACAACTTCGGACAGATATATGCCGGCGGCGGCGGCGGTGGCTCTGTGGGCTACAGCTGGACCTCTCCGAGTATCCCTATCATCGGCTCTATCTCCCTGGGCTTTGGCTCTGGCGGTGGCGGTGGCTCTGAGAACGGACAAGGTGGCGCTACGCCATCTGGTGTGACACTCGGATTCTATGCTGCGGGGAACGCTGCTACCAGCGGTGTGAACTCAGTGCCGGGACAAGGTGGCCAGCTCACTACGACCATCCCTATCAGTATCAGCGTCGCTACGATCAATATCACGCCAAACGTGGTAGGTGGCAACGGTGGTGCATACGCACAGCCGGGTACAGGTACTACCTTTAATGTGAACGTGCAGATATGCGTATCTATACCGTTCATCGGTACGATATGCCCTGTGAGTCTGAACCTGCCGATACCTACGGGCGGCGCTCCGGGTACTCCGGGCCTGGCCGTGAAGCGTAATGGTAACACCATGCAAGGCCTGGCTGATGGCAACTACAACTCATTCCAGGTGAAAGGCACTGTAGCCCCTTAATCAAATTACTAAAACTCAAGAACAATATCATATCATGAAACTGAAACTAGCTATACTGCCTCTCTGCCTGATGGCGCTGCATGCGTTCGGCTTTGAAGGGACTGTGAAGCAATCTGTGACCAACTTTAACGGCTCTGGCAGCAGCGCTACCATGACCTGGTATATAGGCGCAGGCTCCTGCCGCATAGACATGAGCATCTCGGACAAAGACCTGAAGACCAATAATACCGTCATGCTGATGAACCCATCTGATCAGTCAATGATCATGTATGAGACCAGCGGCGGGGGTGAGAAGGTGTACTTTCAGATGAATGCCTCTGCGGTGAGCGGCGACGCGATGAATGTGATGGTAAACAAGACTACCGAGACAAAAAAGATAGGTGGCTATAACTGTGAGAAGTGGACCGTGATGAATACATCCGGATCATATGATGTATGGATCACCAGGGATATCGACTTCAATGCTGCTGCATACAAGGAGTTCTTTAAAGGAAGCATGGAGATACAGGCGCTGGCACAGCAGGGTGTGAAGGGATTCCCCATGCTGACCGAGACGCGCAATGGTGCCAATGCCTCTGTGACCAACAAGGTGACTCCAGGTACCCTGCCGGCAGGCACACTGAGCGTACCGGCTGAGTACAAGCTGTACAATGCACAGGTGTCTCCTAATGTAGCTGCCCCTAAGAAGTAGTATACTCAAACTAATAGAATAAAGAATGCCTCCGATAGGGGGCATTTTTGTTTGGCAGTGGTATGTGGGCCAATTAGTTATATTTAGGCTATGAGAAACGGGATAGTGATAATACTGCTGCTGCTGGCCGGTGTGGCCTATGGGCAGAGCGAACTAAAGGAAATCCAAAGCGGTGACCTGGCTGTGTACAGGTGTGATAGTACTGCTGTGCCGGGACTGTCATTTTCTATCAAGTATCCGAAGAGCTTCCGGCAGCAGGCAAGCTCTAAGAGCAGGGTGGTGAGATTCTATAGGGGCAATAGCCCGCTGACCATCTCGGTATATGTATATGACCTCGCGCATATGAAGGATACCAGTCAGGCCTACTATGATACAGCCGTAGTAAAGCACTACCAGACCAAATACGAACCCATACCTATGGCGGATACCATGACTCTCAATGGCCACAAATGGAACTACTACGAGCGCACCTCAGAAGAAACAATGAAGAGCGGTACTAAATGGTACTACAAGTCAGGCCAATACTCTATGCTATCCCAAAACTGGCTCGTGTCAGTACACCTCTCTATCACGCTCAATACGGATGCGGCACAGACGGCGGCGGTGTTTGAGCGGTACAAGGCGACCTTTCTCCCGGAAATGCGGACGCTGCAAATAAGCTATACTCCCGTCACTAAAGAATAGTAACTGGCAAAGTATTTGGACGGATGATAGCCTAAATCATCTGCTATGAGACCCATCTGGACAGGAGCTATCAGTTTTGGCCTGATCAATATACCGGTGAAGATATTCAGCGCGGTGCAGGAGAGCAGCCTGGACCTGGATATGCTGGACAGCCGCGACCACGCTAATATCAAGTATAAGCGTGTGAATGAGAAAACGGGGAAGGAAGTGCCCTTTAACCAGATCACGAAAGGCTATCTGTATAAGGACAAGTATGTGGTGCTGGAGGAGGCTGACTTCAAAGCTGCCGATGCCAAGAAGACACAGACGATAGAGATACTGAGTTTTGCCGATCAGGCGGAGATAGATCCGATCTACTATGAGCAGCCATACTACCTCGCGCCTGACAAGTCCGGCACGAAGGCCTATGCACTGCTGCGCGAGGCGCTGGAGGCATCGGGCAGGGTGGGGGTCACGACCTTTGTGATGCGCAATAAGGAGGGGCTGGCGATACTGAAGCCCTATGGCAATGTGATCGTGCTGAACAGGATACGCTTTGACCAGGAGATACGCGATACCAAGGACCTGTCACTGCCGGCACATATGAAGGGCAAGTCCAAAGAGCTGGATATGGCCAATAAGCTGATAGACCAGCTGACGGAGAAGTTTGACATCTCTGCGTATAAAGATACCTATACGGACAAGCTGCTGAAGACGATCCATGAGAAGGCTAAGTCGCCAAACAAAAAGGTGAAGGCTAAGCCGATGCGGGTGATACACAAGAAGGAGGAAGATGATGACCTGATGACGATGCTGAAGGCGAGCCTGGGTGGAGGTAAGAGTACGCCGGCTAAACGGAAGAAGGCTTCGTAAGTTGGATCAATGTATCCTGCTGCCGCTGTACCTGCGCCAGGTATGTAGGCTATTGGCATTGCGGTAGTTGATCAGGTATTCTATGCTGTCATAGTTTCCGTAAAAGCGGACGTAATTCATCCAGGAAAGAATACCATTCGAAAAATCCAAGTAAGGCACTTCCGATATATTGCCTCGGTAGGTAAATCTTTCTCCATTTACGAGGATATCATATCCGCCGGATCGCACTACTGTGACGGTGTCATAACCGATAATGGAATCGAATCCTGTCGGTCCCCAATAAAAGGCTGTATCCAGCGTACAGTAGAATCTGCCTACAGTGGAATCCAGCAATGAATCTATGGCATGGATTGAGTCTACTCTCCTGATCGAATCAACATAATTAAGAGAGTCTGCATAATGAAGAGAGTCTGTATTTGACTGCGGGCCAGCAGTGTAGGCATTTCGATTTTTACTGCAGGCACCCAGCAGGAGCAAGACCAAGGCTATACTAAAGCAGACGAAGTGTTTGTGGCTCGCTTTCATTAGGTGACAAGATAAAATATTGTCGCGTAAGCTCAAATATGCGCGGTCGCTGATCTGTTACGGCAATCCTTCCAGTACATTCAAGGCTTTCTTGAGATCGTTTCCTTTTGAGAGGACGCCCTTCCAGAGGTCGCCTTTTTTGTCGAGGCGCTTGAGGATGTTTTTGATGGTGAAATTTTTTGGGTCGAGTTTGTTGTTTACTTCGCTCCACTCGAGTGGGGTGGATACGGTGGCACCGGGGCGTGGGCGTAGGGAGTAGGGCGCGGCCAGGGTCTGGCCTTTGCTGTTTTGCAGGTAGTCTATGTAGATCTTTCCTTTCCTGTTTCTGGGTTGGCGCTCCAGGCTGGTGGTGTCTGGCATCAGGGAGTGTACCTGACGCGCTACCAGTTGCGCGAAATTGCGCACGACTTCGTATTCATACTTTGCACCGAGTGGTGCGAAGATATGGATGCCTGTGGCGCCGGAGGTCTTGGCGTAGCAGTCCATGCCGAGCTGGTCAAAGACTTTCTTCGTAGCCTTTGCTACTTCTACTACTTCAGTGAATTTATTGTCATCAGGGTCGAGGTCTATGACGAGCCAGTCGGGACGGTCCTGCGCGGTGATGCGGGAGTTCCACGGGTGGATCTCTATGCAGCCGAGGTTGGCCATGTACATGAGGGTCTCGCGGTCATTGCAGATCAGGTAGTCTATCTCTTCTTTATTGGACTCGGAGTAGACTTTCTCACTATGCAGCCAGTCTGGTATCATGGCAGTGTCCTGGTCCTTCTGATAGAAGGATGGGCCATGGATACCATTGGGGAAGCGATGGAGCGACTGGGGACGATCTTTCAGGTAGGGAAGTATCATCGGTGCGATGTCAGAATAGTACTGTACCATTTCACCCTTGGTGATACCCTCCTCTGGCCAGTAGACCTTCTGCGCATTGGTCAGTTTGAGCACCGCGCGGCCTACTTTGACTTCGGTGGCTTTGCCGGATTTCTGCGCAGAAGGTCCGGGCTCAGGGTCTTTACTTTTAGCTGCAGGTTTTGCCTTAACTGCAGATTTGGCCGGAGCTTTTGATGCTTTTTTCGCTGGCGCTTTTGCGTTTTTGACAGCAGCCTTGACAGGCATTTTTTGGGTGGCGGTACTGGTTACTTTTTTCATGTCAGCAGGTTTTTCTCTGATCACTTCTTTCGGCTTTTTGTCTACGCGCAGGCCCATGTAGACGGGGTGGCGCATGCTGTTTTCGTCTGTCCACTCGGTGAATTTGACCTGGCAGACGAGCTTTGGTTTGAGCCACTGCACTTTGCCTGCAGGGCGCTTCACATCATTGGCAAAAGGTGACTGGTCAGTGAGCAGTGTTTGAAATTTATCAAATAATTCGCGTAGTGCTTCATCGTCGAACCCCGTGCCGCAGTTGCCCGTGTAGATGAGCTGGCCATCAGGTGCGTAGGTGCCGAGCAGCAGCGAGCCGAAGTGGATACGCGCACCCTGCGGCATGGTGAAGCCACCTATGATAGCCTCCTCCTCCTGCGTGATCTTGAGCTTGATCCAGTCCTTGCTGCGGCGGTCAGTCTGGTAGATGCTGTCGGCACGCTTGGCCATGACGCCCTCCCAGCCTTTGCGTGAGGCCTCCCTGAGGTAGCGGATGCCGTGCTCCTCTATGTGCGCAGAGTAGATCACGTCTTTGAGCTTTTGCTTGCTGAGCAGTTTCTCGAGCAGCTCTTTGCGCTGAAGGAGTGTGAGGTGGGTCAGGTCTTTGCCGTCGAGATTGAGGATGTCAAAAAGGTAATATTTAAGATTGCCCTGGTGAGTTTTATTGTACTGCTGCAGGAGCTGAAAGTCAGAGCGGCCTTTGCTATTCTCCACCACCACCTCACCATCCAGCAGGCAGGGATAGGAGATAGCCTCCAGCTGCGTGCGGATAGGAGCATATACCTCATCAAAGGAAAGGAGATTGCGGCTGTAGAGCTGCACGCCTCCCCGGCCATCGCAGAGGGCAAGGGTGCGGTAGCCATCATACTTGGGCTCATAGATCCAGTTGGGGCTATCAAAGGCCTCGCTGCCGAGCGTGGCCAGCATGGGTTTTAGCGTAGGGGCTTTTTTTTTGACTGCGTTTTGGTAGTAGAGGAGGAGCGGGGAGTAGCAGCTTCTTTGCGAGGGGCGGCTTTCTTTGCGGCGGCTTTGCGCGGAGCGCGGGCCTCATTGCCGTGGTCGCCTTTGGCATTGCCATATTTGGCGGCTAGTTTATCGAGCGTGGCATCTGAGAGTACGGACTTGGTCTTGAGTGTGATGTCTTCTTTCGAGGCGTATTTATCGTCCGCTTTGACTAGCAGCCAGGCGTTCTCCTGTTTGCCATTGCGGATCTTGATGAGGGCAAATTCCCCTTTGAGTTTTTTGCCGTGCATGATGAAAGTGATGTGGCCTTTTTTCAGCCCGGCCAGGAGGGATTTTTCATCGCTATCGCCATCGTAGGTGGTGTAGGTGCCGGTGTCCCAGACGATCACATTGCCGGCGCCATAGTTGCCCTCGGGTATATTGCCTTCGAAGTCTTTGTAGTCGTACGGATGGTCCTCTACCATCATGGCGAGGCGCTTGTCATCGGGATTGAGCGAGGGACCTTTGGGCACGGCCCAGCTTTTTAATACGCCCTCCATCTCCAGACGGAAGTCATAGTGCAGGTGGGAGGCGGAGTGCTTCTGTACGACAAAGATCAGCTTGCCAGCCCGGCTCCGGCCACCGGTAGGCTCAGGTGTCTCAGTGAAGCGACGCTTCTGTTTGTATCTGATCAGGCTCATGGTGATGGCTACTTACACGGGGTGAGGAGCTGTGCTACAGCTTTGTAATGTTTGCTGGTGGGTACCTGGCCGGAGGCCATGGCCAGCACGCAGAGGGAGCTGATCCCTATGGCTGCTACTGCTCTCATAAAATTTCGGATCATCATATCGTCAGGGTTTGGTCTCTATATAAGCCAAACACTGTGCCAGCAGATTTATTGTACGATATGCGGTGAAAGGCGGATATGTGACGATGATGGCTCCTCATATTGCGCAAATAATGCCCGCAGTGCCGCGGTACGGGGTTTGCTGCGGTAGTGAGTAATAAAATCAATCGTTATGGCAAAGTATGGGAAAAAGGCCGGTGAAAAAGTGGAGAAAGCCATGCATGAGATGCACGAAGGCAAACTCAAATCCGGCAACAGTAACAAGAAAGTGACCAGTAAGAAGCAGGCGATCGCGATAGGCCTCTCTGAAGCGCGCAAAGAAGGTGGCAAGGTGCCTAAGGCATCCTCCTCTTCATCTTCGTCTAAGAAGTCAAGCACGTCTAAGGGTTCGTCGCGGAGTCATTCTTCATCGCCGAGGTCATCCTCATCGAGCGCGTCCTCTTCACACCGCTCCACCAAGAAGTAAAACACAGCAAGTCCGGTCATATAGCCGGACTTGTTTTTCATCCACCATAAAATACCAAACCATGAACATTCTAATACTGCTTCTCATGCTGATCAAAGTTAGTTTCCCGGTATCAAGTCCTGCCTTTAAAACAAATGGGAATATACCGGTGAAATATACCTGTGAGGGTGAGAATGTAAGCCCGCCACTGGTGATAGGTGAAGTGCCTAAGGGTACTAAAAGCCTCGCGCTGATAGTAGACGACCCTGATGCCGACAAGAAGGTAGTGACGCACTGGCTGGCGTGGAATATCCCGCCTACTACTACCAGCATACCTGAGGGCGGCAGGCCGGGCACGATGGGAAAGAATGAAAAGGGTGACAACCGCTATATGGGTCCGTGCCCACCAAAGGGACAGCATCATTATTTCTTTAAGGTGTATGCGCTGGATAAGATGCTGGACCTAAAAGAGGGAGCCAGTAAAGATGAGCTGGTAAATGCGATCAAGGACCATATCCTGGCTGAGGGCGAGCTGGTGGGTGTGTATGAGAAGCAGGAGATCGCTAAGTAATTTATAATTGACAATTGATAATTGGAAACGGGAGGCTGCTATGGAAGATAAAACAAAGATCACACTGACAGCGGATATCGTGATACGGCTGGGAGACGGCTCTATCGTGCTGGCAAAGCGTAAAAGCGAACCGCACAAAGGTGAGTGGGGACTGCCGGGCGGCAAGATGGAGGGCGATGAAACGATAGAGGCTACCGCTATCAGGGAGGCTAAGGAAGAAACGGGCCTGACCGTGGAGCTGGACCGTGTCATAGGTGTGTACTCTGACCCGGAGCGGGACCCGCGGGGAAGGTATGTGTCGGTGGCCTTTCTGGCGCATCCGGTATCGGGTGTGATGGAGGCGGGCTCTGATGCAGAGGACCTGGTGCTGACACGCGAGCCGGAGCATTTTAACCTGGCCTTTGATCATGAGGATATCGTGCGGGACTATGTGCAGATCATGGTTGCGGAGAAGAAGTGATTTCTAAGAGCATAAAATAAATGTGATGGGACAAGATAAACTGATACAACAGCTGACAGAATGCGCGATGACCTGTGATATGTGCTACAGCGCCTGCCTGAATGAGGAGGATGTGACGATGATGGCACGCTGTATAGAGCTGGACCGGGAGTGTGCGGATATCTGCCGCCTCGCTGCGTCTATCCTGACGCGCGACTCTGAGAATAAGGAAAGCTACCTGCAGCTCTGCGCCGAGATATGTGAGGCCTGCGCTGATGAGTGTGGCAAGCATGACCATGAGCACTGCAGGAAGTGCAGCAAGATGTGCAAGGAGTGTGCAGAGGCGTGCGGTAAGTTTCTGGAGGCGTAGTTTATTCACCGCAAAGGCGCGGAGACTCAAAGCATATAGAGGTAATAATGTGACTTTTAGTGTAAAGAATTTATACTCTGCCTTTCTTTTGGCTTGATCCAAAAGAAACAAAAGATCAAGGCTCTGCGCACTTTGCCTAAAACAACTGCACCCACCCGCTGCCGGTCAAACTCGCCGTCTACTGACGGAACTTAAGCCGATGCAAAGCTGTTTTTATCTTTTGATTTATTCTGCGGGATGGCTCAAACAGTGATCGCCAACCTTGACATGCGACGCAGTTGTTTCTTAACGGCAAAGTGCGCAAGGCCGGTGGTAATACAAGAACAACAAATACAGTGTGGTAGAAATGAGCAGTACTGCTCTCAGAGTATCCTTCTGATGATCTTGAGCTGGTGGGAGTATTTATTAGTATCGGCGTTGAAGATGCCGAAGTGGTCGAAGGTGTCTATGCGCACCTGGCCGGAGGCGTGGATGATACGCTTGTCTTTCAGTATCATGCCTACGTGGGTGATCTTTCCTTCCTCATTGCTGAAAAAAGCGAGGTCGCCGAGAGTGGCCTCTTCCGCAAAATTGATGACACGGCCTACTTCGGCCTGCTGGTAGGCATCGCGGGGGAGCCAGGTGCCGATACATTTGTAGAGTACCTGTACGAAGCCCGAGCAGTCTATACCCAGGGGGCTGCGGCCACCCCAGAGGTAGGGAGCATTGAGGAAGCGCAGGGCTACCTTCTCCAGCATATTGACGGTGCGTATCTGGTCGCTCATCACGGCCTGCCCGTTGTAGATATATTTTTCTTTGCCCAGCCTGAAATTGATCCCGTCAAAGAACGGGAGGGAGGCGCCTGTGACGAGGGTCACGGATTTATCACTAGAGGTGGCGGAGTAAAAGAGGTCTATGGCTACCCCTATATTATCTACCGTGACCTGGCGGAAGTCCTTCTCCAGCATAGCCGTGTGCTGCGCGGCATCTATCCAGCCCTCATAGCTATCCAGCGTACAGCGGATCTGCACCCAGTTATTTTTGATATCGAGCACCTCGTAGGTCTCGCCAAAGAGGAGCTGAGATACCATCTCACTGCGGTGGTTTGGAGCCTGCCGCATGGGTATGATGCTGAGGGAAGCGATGCCGTGTTTCACGTACCGGGAGATTTTTAACAAAGGTAGGCCTTTCCGGCGGGTGTCGCGCTTTGCAGCCATTTGTATATATAGGCCGTCTATGTGTTAGTATCTTGTTTTTGATACAATTAGCGCTATGGCTAAGTTTATTCGCGGTTTTTTTGTAACAATTCCTTTTTTCTGCTGTAAAAATCAAAGATGAAGAATCTCTGCTTTAAGATATTGCTAGGCCTGACCAGCCTGGTCCTTTTCACCGCCAGCGGGTATGCCCAGCCGCTCGCTGCTACGGTCACTACCACATCGAGCTGCGGCCCGAGCAGTGGTACTGCCACCGCTAACCCTACCGGCGGTACCGGCAGCTACACCTACCACTGGTACCCGAGCAATATGTCTACCACCACCATCAATAACCAGCCGGCAGGCTCTGGTAGCCTGACAGTATGGGATGGTGTGGACTCTGTGAATGTACCCTATACCATCGCCTCTACACCGGCTGCTGCGGTGAGCATCACGGCAGCAAAGGATACGTTCTGCGTAGGTGGCGATGATACACTGGTAGCCACAGCCAATAATCCTACTGCAACCTTCGTATGGAGCGGGGGAAACCTGAGTGGTACCTCTACCAGTAACCCGCTATACATGACTGCAGCATCACAGCAGGATTTTACCTTTACGGTGACGTCTACGGATCTCAATGGCTGTACGGCTACGGCCAGCAAGACGGTGACGGCTATCACTTTTACTGTAGGCCATAGTGAGCACAATC
The DNA here is from genome assembly GCA_964571705.1 of uncultured Chitinophagaceae bacterium. Lineage (GTDB taxonomy): Bacteria > Bacteroidota > Bacteroidia > Chitinophagales > LD1 > UBA1941. The sequence goes on along the minus strand of CAZNDJ010000022.1, from coordinate 28,157 downwards.
CATCGTGCAACAGGAATAACGGTGATATACAGGTAGTAGTAAACCCATCCAATGGCTTCCGGGTTGATTTTTATAGTGCTAATGGCCCTACGCTGCTGCAATCCGGCAGTTCACCATTTCTCAGCAATTTATTGCCGGGGACCTATTATGCTAATGTCTTCAATCTCCTGACGGGGTGTACCATCAATACCGGTAATATCGTGCTGGTAGACAATAGTGCGACACCTACCTTCAGCAATGCTGTGACGCCTGAGCTCTGCTACGGCCAGCGCAATGGCTCTATCTATGTGACAGTGGGCAACTGCACCGGCGGCTGCGTGTACTCATGGAACTACGATGCGACCAATCACGGTGACTCGGCTATAAACATACCTGCGGGTACCTATATTCTGTCTGTGAGCAATGGTGGCTGCAGCAACGTACTGGATACGATCATCGTACCTGGCCCGGCCGCACCGCTGGTAGATACACTGAATGTGACACCGGACCACTGCCATAAGCATGATGGTACCGGAGTAGTGCTGAGCCACGGAGGTACACCACCGTATAGCTTTGTATGGTCTCAGGGTGTACCGGCTACGCCGGCAGACTCGGTGAGTGCACTGGTAGGAGACTCTACTGTGACAGTGATAGTGACAGATAGCCATGGCTGTGCAGATACCCTCAGCAAGCCTATCCTGACCACAGCAGGCCCATCGGCACGTATGCAGCCGGCGGATACTATCTGTGTGACTGAGCGCAATGGTGCCCTGGTGGTGCAGGTCACATCTAATGACGGCCCATTCACCTACCGGTGGACCAGTGGCAGCACGACCTCTGTAGCAGGTGGCCTGGCACCGGGCAACTATACTGTGACCGTGACTGATGCTGTAGGCTGCGATACTGTACTGGTAGGTACGGTACCATCGTACAATGCCTATGTGCAGCTGGCAGCACCATCCTCTATATACAGAGGAGAGACAGCAGAGCTGCATGCCTTCAATAATGTACCTGTAAAGAATGCCTACTGGATACCATATGTGGATGGCTCTACGGGGAGCACGGATGTATTTGACAAGCCTCAGGTGTCTACCACCTATACAGTCACGCTGATCTATGGCCAGGCCTGTGAACTGCATGATACCGTGACTGTGATCGTGCTGGAAGACTCCTCAAAAATGGTGGTGCCTAACACTTTCACCCCTAATAATGACGGTATCAATGATCTCTTCAAACTGATAGCGTATCAAACTACTATCCAGACATTCCACATCTGGGTCTATGACAGGTGGGGCAATAAGGTGTACGAGTCTACAGATCCGGATTTCGCGTGGGATGGCACCGATATTTTCAATACCAATAAGCCTCTGAATACGGCAGTATTCAGCTATGCCATAGAGTACAAGCTAGCGTACGAGAACGATAAACGTCAAGTAGGCGGCAACATATCACTAATCAAATAAACAGCAGGAATGAAGAAGGTATTTTACCTCATAGTATTAATGGCCGGAGCGGTGGGACTGCGTGCGCAGGATCCTCATTTCTCCCAGTATCACATGATGCCAGTGTACCTCAATCCTGCTATGACCGGATTCTTTGAGGGCGATGTGCGTTTCGGCTATATGTATCGCAGGCAGTGGTTTACAGTTGGGTCTCCGATGGGAGGGACCAAGTATGAGACCCACGGCGCTTTTGTAGACGGAGATATACGCCTGGGCAGGCGCAAGCAGGACTACCTGGGTATAGGTGGCAGCTTCGTGCGGGATGCTGCAGGAGACCAGGCCCTGACCCTCACAGACGGTATGATCAGTGTGGCTTATTCCAAGGCCTTTGGCTACCATGTGAAGCACTCCATAGCCATCGGTATGGCCGGGGAGATCATGTTCAAGCAGTTTCGCAATGGTAATGCACTTTTCCCGACGCCGGTGGCCGAGTCTATAGGCAAGCTGAGTATGGGTATAGACGCTACTGTGGGCCTGCGCTACAATGTGGACTTTAAAAAGCGGGTGAGCATGTACCTGGGCTTTGCGTATGCTCACGTGTCGCAGCCAAAGGAGTCTTTCTCTGATGTGAGCAGCGAGCGCCTGGCGTCAAAGTTTGTAGGTCATGGCGGTGCGGTGATCGCTATCAAAAACAGGTGGAACCTGGTGCCTACCGTTTTGTTTATGGCTCAGGGGCCATCCTTCCAGGCTAATGTGGGCGCCTCCGGGCAGTTGCTCTTTGGCGAGCGATATAATTCTGTCAACTCTTTTGCCTTTGGTTTCAATGCCCGTTTTGGCGGGCAGGAGGGCGGCGATGCGCTGATCCCGAATGTGAGGCTGGACTACAGGCAGTTTTCACTCGGCGTGGCGTATGACATCAATATCTCCAACCTGCGCAGAGCATCGAGCACCGTGGGTGCGATAGAGATCGGCCTCATATACATATATAAGAAGAAGAAGTACGTGCCAAAGACCAACGTGGCCTGCGCACAGTGGTAGCCTGATACCGGCTGACCGGCAAAAAATGGTAATTTGTCCTTATATATCAAGGGTCAGATTACCATTTTTTTTTATGCTTGCAATCTGTGCAAAAAAAATCGGATTATTGAAGAAGGTAAGGTGCAACTTTAACGTTGTTTATCTTATCTTTATAAGTATCCCTAGTTAATGAAGTTCTTACATGAAGGTTTTTACATTTAGATGGAGTGCCCGCGTCTTTGCTATCCTGGTTTCACTCCTGATAGCTGGCGGGGCTATGGCTCAGTGTACTTTTACTGCCAACCAACGCACCGGCTGCAAGGGTAGCTATGTTCTCAATCTCACAAATACTACGGCTGGCTCGTCTAATACGAACTGGCTTATCACTTTCTCCGATGGTACGACCAATACTGTACCTAATAACCAATCGGCCTCAAAACCGATGACAGTCTGCGGCAGGGTAAAAGTAACCATGACCACTACCGTAGGAGGAAATACCTGTACTGTGGTAGATAGCAACTTTCAGGTAAACTGCCCACCAGTGATCCGGGGCACCTTCTCTACCTACAATACCTGCCTGGGGCAGCCGATATGCTATAATGACCTCACTACGAGCCCGGGCTGCGACACGCTGCGATACATTCTGGACTGGCAGCAGAGCCCTATCGATACAAACGTGCCATCCTGCAAGACTTATACCCGTGGAGGCACCTATGTCCCGACACTGTTTGTGACCAACTCCTGCGGCTGCCAGGCGGATAGTACTTTCCCGCCTATCAATATACTGGCACGTCCAGTGGCCAGCTTCACCGGAGCGCCCCTGTCGGGCTGCGCCACGCCTATGACCAGTACCATGACAGCCACAGGCGGTACTGCTACTACTATATACTACTGGTACGTAGACGGCAGCACTACGGCTACCCAGGTAGGCCATTCGCCTACGTTCACTCATGCCTACAATCAAGGTGTGCATGGTGTGAAGCTGATAGCCCTGGACTCCCTGTCCGGCTGTGCTGATACACTCAATAGGCCTGCCTACCTCAATGTGGGTAGCTACGCAGCTGCATGCTTCACAGCTACACAGAGCACTACCTGTGCTCCCGGATCTGCCAGGTACTGTCCGTGTACGCCGGGCGCGCTGTCCTATACATGGAATTTTCCGGGCGGTACTCCTGCGTCATCTAACTCTACGAGCAATACATGCGTGAATGTATCGTACACCAATCCGGGATTCTACGGCGCGCAACTGATAGTGTACTATGCCGGTGGCTGTGCTGATACGATGACTAACTATCATATGGACTCCTTTGGTACCCCGATACCGCTGGACTTTACGACAGACAAAACATATTCCTGCACCGTACCTGTCACAGCGAACCTAACCTATACGGGAACGCCATGTGCCTCCTGTACATTCAGCTGGAACCCGCCGGGAAATACAACTCCTACCAGCCATACCGGGACATCAGTGACCCTGACCACCTATCAAAACTATACGCCTGTACTGAGGGTGACTGATACACTGGGATGTACATCCACATTGATACAAAACAACCTGATAGTAGCTCAGCGGCTGCGCGCTACTGCCAGAGTGATACAGCTGGGCAATGGGTGTGTGAATGATACATTCCTCGTGGTCAATAATACTGTGGGTGGCCCTTTCACCTCAGAGACGTGGAGCTTTCCGGGCGGGATCACGATCCCAAGGGGACAAGACTCTGTCTATGTCAAATATACCACCAAGGGATGCCACAGGTATATGCTGGCCCTACAGGCGGCATCGGGCTGTATAGACACACTGCGCGACTCTATCTGTGTGACGGGCAAACCATCTGTGAGCCTCTCTATCTATCCGCATGATGTGTGCTATGAGCAGGAGTGCAATAACTTCCGCGCGGTGGTCACCTCTGGTACTGATACGCCTACGAGGGTCATAGTCTGGACGGAGGGCCTGGGCACGCCTAGTGCGAATGTGCTGCTCCAGGACTCTGCCGGTATCTTTGTAAACTGCTATACCTATCATGACCTGGGATCATTCCTACCGTGCTACCTGGCTACCTCGGGCACCTGTCATGGGGATACCGTGTGCCTGAATGGACCTACGGACTCTGTACATATATGGGCGCCTGCGGCCCAGTTTACCAAAGTGCTGGGCTGTGCGGGATCTAACGCTGTGACGCTGACGAGCACCACTGTAGGAGCTGACTCCATCCGCTGGAATGTAGATGGCCAGATATTTATCAATCAGAATGTGCTGAATACATCGCTCATCGGCCCCTGCGGATCGCGGCATGTGATCACACTCACGGCATACAACTTCACTACAGGGTGTGAGCACTCTAAGTCTGATACTTTCAATACATCATGTACGGGGATAGATTTTGCCTCTACCGGGCCGAGAATATTCTGCTCGCCCAATGCATACCGGGATACGATCAACCTGATACTAGGCCCAGGCGCGTCCAATCCTATCAATGTAGTCTGGAGTGTAGGTGCTGCCAATAGTGGCCCGAACTTCACCACGCCGCCAGCGGGGTACACTGGTTATCCATTCCGCCCGGTCATATCTGCGCCTTCTGTTTATAAGGTATGCGGCCAGTTTACCTATGTAGGAGGATGTAAAGATACGGTATGTAAGTCCTCTTATATATCTATCATGAGGCCTTTCTCGCTATTCAGTGTGAGTGATACGGCGGGGTGCAGTCCATTTGCAGTGCGATTTACCGGCAATCCTCAATACTCCTATGGTGATGTGCCGCGCTCGGTCATATGGAGCTTTGGCGATGGTAGCAATGTAGATAGCAGTGGCCTTGTAGTATCGCATACTTACTCCGGATTCAATTCTTATATCGCCGGACTGACTGTTATAGATTCCTTTGGGTGCAGCAGCTTTGCTACCAAAACGATCGTATCGGATAGTGTAGTAGCCGACTTTGCTATGAGCGATACGATCACCTGTCAGACTAATCCATCTCCGCTGAACCCACTGACCTTCTCATCCACATCTACAGGCTACGTAAGTCACTACCAGTGGCTGCTGCCAGCCGCACTGGGCCCTACCAATCCTAATCCGGGAGATGTACCTTCTTTCTCTTGCCAGTTTGCCAATGAGGGTGTAGGCAATGTCTGCCTGGTGGCGATAGACAGGTATAATATCTGCCGCGATACGATCTGCAAAAGGGTGACGGTACGCAATCCTGTAGCTGATTATACCTTTACCAACCTGAGCGATACTGCCAATGCCTGTCCGATCATTATCGTCAATCCATTCATAGACCTGTCGCAAAATGACATTTGCTCCTACTACTGGACCTTTGGCGATGGTAGCCAGTTTGATACTGCGCGCAATGCATCTCACATCTACACACGCCCAGGTACCTATCCTATCACGCATATCGTGACCTCCTGCCACGGATGCAAGGATACCATAGTGAAGTACACGATCCGTGCCAGAGGCCCTGTAGTACATATGACATCTGAGAAAGCCGGCGGCTGCGGATGTATCCCTGTCAAATTCTTTATCAGCAGCTATGACGCGGACTCTCTGGAGATCCAGACTGATAACGGTGTCCCGGCCTTCATACCTATGTCAGTACCACGGGGGACGATAGCCAATCCTACACTCGATACAGTGACGGTCACATATTGCGATATCAATGTGTACCGGCCGTATGTGCGCTCGTGGCAGTTTCCGGGGCAGAGCTGTATACAGGTCTACACGCTGGAGGATGTGACCGGCGACTCGATACCGATCCTCATTGATACGCCGAGGGTGAATTTCAGCTACAATCCTCAGACATGCGGTAGTGAGCAGGTATGCTTTACGGATCAGACCACATATTTCTCTTCCCTGACCTCTACTGCACAGCGGGCGTGGGATTTTGGTGATAGTACGCCTGTAGACTCTACTGCTACTCCGTGCCATACTTACGCGCTACCGGGAGACTATACGGTGACGCTCTCTATACGAAACAGTCTGGGATGTACAGGCACCCGTACCTATCAGGTGCATGTGAAAGCCAGTCCACAGGCACGGATAGTGATGGACGATACCATAGGATGCGTACCGCTGCTACTTCACTTCAGAGACTCGAGTATAGTAGATGACAGTACTACAATAGTAAGTGGACAGTGGAATATAGGATACAATAGCACTGTATTTAATACCTATCAGGATACTTCATTTAACTATACTACAGGTGGTAACTATACAGCCTCGCTCATCGTGACAGACGGCTATGGCTGCTCTGACACGGCCTATCAGAACATAGTGGTGAAACCAGTAGCTACGCTGACCAAAGGCGCTGACCAAACGATCTGTGTGGGTACATCTGCTACACTATCGGCTACGGGATCGCCACCGCTGCACTGGGAGCCAAACTACAACCTGGATACTACCAATCCGTCGGCTCCTGTCGTAGCACCGCTGGTGGATACTTTCTATGTAGTGCGTGCGGGTGATGTGCCGCGCTGCTACAAGTATGACACCATCAAGGTGAATGTATCTATCATCACTGCCAGTGACACAGCGACTAACCTCTGCCTCGGGCAGACTACGCAGCTGACTGCTACGGCCACCGCTACCCATACTTCAGTTGCTTCATATTTCTGGTCCTTTGGCGATGGTACTACGGGCTCGGGCCAGTCTGTATCACACAGCTACTTCACACCAGGTATCTATCACGATACACTGATAGTAGTGAGCTCTCTGGGGTGCAAAGACACTGTATATAATGTGGTCAATATAGGAGACAAACCGCACGCTGTGCTCAGTGTATCTCCGGCCTCGCTATGCCTCGGCGCACCAGTCACCGTGACCAATAACTCTACAGCAGGTACGTCTGCACCTCTGGCGGCCTTTGGTATAGATATGCAGTCTGATGGCACTCCTGAGTTTAATACCTCTCCATCTGCCTATACCTATACCCAGCCCGGCACCTATACTGTGACACTGATCCAGGCCGATGGCAATGGCTGCGTAGACTCGGCGCAGCAGAGTGTGTCGGTACACCGGATACCTGTGTCTATGGCATACGCCGATACCAACTGTATAGACCGCCCTAATACCCTGACAGGTACCTGGCTGACCGGTGATGGCAGCATCAGCCACTACCGCTGGAGCATCAATGGGGTGGCACAGCCTGAAGACTCAGCCACCATACGCCGTACGTGGAGCACACCGGGTACGTACCGGATATGCTTTGGTGTAGAGGATGTGTATGGCTGCCAGAGCCCGGATAGCTGTAGTAATATCATCATCATCTCGGAGCCGATAGATACTGTCAATCCTCGTGATACGACCATCTGCCTCGGCTACTCGGTGAGCTATCATGTCACAGGCCTCTTTGGCTCTGTGAAATGGGTGCCTGCAGCATATGTAGACAATCCAAACAGCACGGATGTGACCATCACGCCACGCCAGCCTATGTCATACCTACTGAATGTCTACTACGGCCACTGCACACCTAAGGTGGATACCGTGAGCATCTATGTGATAGACTCTGTACCTGTAGAGGCCACCGCTAATCCTGAAAACATAGTGCTGGGCCTGAATAGCAATGTGAGCTCTACCGTGAAGGGTACCATAGACAGCATCGTGTGGGATCCGGATAGCACGCTGAGCTGCCGTACCTGCCGCAATCCTATAGCTACACCACATCAGACCACGACCTATAATGCTACTATCTACTACAGCAAGAACGGCGTGACCTGCTCTAACAGGACAAGTGTGACGGTGACGGTGATCACATCATGTGACAACTCTCTCATCTATATCCCGAATACTTTCACGCCAAATACGGATGGCAGGAATGATGTATTCCGCATACGGGGGCAGGGCATCACTAAGGTCAACTACTTCCGCATCTATGACCGCTGGGGCAATATCGTGCATGATGTGATGAATGCGGACAGCCCGGACGATGCTGCATGGAATGGTGGCAAGCGCAATGATAAGTCCAGGCCGGAGAATACCGGGGTCTTTGTTTATGTATTTGAGGTAGTGTGTACCACTGGGCAGACTATCTCGGGCAAGGGTAACGTAACCCTCATCAGATAAGGAGATAACTATGCTCAACAGGATATTGAAGAAAATAGGCTATACGGCGGGCATGATGGCAGCCTGTAGCCTGGCAGCCATAGCTCAGGATACTCACTACTCGCAATACAACTATGCTCCCCTCGAGCTGAACCCTGCACTGGCCGGGCTCAATGCCTGTGACTACAGGGTGGCAGTCAATGCGCGTACGCAATGGAATACAGTATCGAGTGGTAATACCTATACTACATTTGGCGCCTCCGGCGATGTATCTGTAGGCAGGCCTACGAGGTTCCAGAGTTTCGCTGGAGTGGGTATATCTATCCAGTCTGATATAGCTGGTGCTACGGGGTATAATATGAACAGGGGAGATGTGACGGCAGCCTATCACTTCATGCTGGACAGGAGGGGAAACTCGTCTCTCTCCGTGGGCCTGCAGATCGGTGTGAATCACAGGGGATTTAACCCCAATAAATCTACCTACGATGAGCAGTATGATCCGGTGACTGGCAAGTATGATCCAAACCTGCCCAAGGAAACATTTGCGCGCAATAACATGGTCTATATAGATGCAGGAATGGGATTGCTGTACTCGATCAACTTTAAGCAGCGCAGGCATAACCTCTATTTCGGCCTTGCATTCAACCACGTGAACCAACCTAACATATCCTGGTACTCGCCTGGAATCTATAACAATACAGGTAATGACAAACTGTACCTGAAAACGACCTTCCATGGTGGTGGCTCGTTTCTGGTGGGAGACAAAGTATGGATCATGCCTAACTTTATGCTCCTCTTCCAGGGCCCCGCGCAGCAGTATAACTTCGGATCACTGGTGCGGGTGAAACTGGGCAACAATACGAGTACAACTTTCTTTTATGTAGGCGCACAATTCCGCGCGCCGCTGGATGCAGTGATACTACAGACCCGGCTGGATATAAAGGGCCTGACGATAGGTTTCAGCTATGATGTGAATGTATCCAAGCTGACACCGGGTACGCAGACCTATGGTGCACCAGAGCTGGCTATCATGTACCAGGGCTGCCTGAAGAGGAAGCCGCGCCCATTCATCTGTCCTGTGATGTAAAACCTCTAAGACACTAACTGAAAATAAAAAGGCCCATTGCGGGCCTTTTTTTTATTTTATATGATAGAACGTCGTTTTACTTTATAGCTGCGGTCACGATGGTCTGTGCTTCTGCCAGTATCTGCTGGAGATGCGCTTCGCTCTTGAAGCTTTCTCCATAGATCTTGTAGATATCCTCTGTGCCAGACGGCCTTGCGGCAAACCAGCCATTCTCAGTTTCTATCTTGATGCCTCCTATGGCTGCATCGTTGCCCGGTGCCCGTGATAATATCTGGGTGATACGCTCACCCGCCAGCTCCTGTGATGTGATGGCTGCCGGGGCTAGTTTGGATAGCTTTGATTTCTGCTCCGTATTGGCGGCTGCCTCTATACGGGTGTAGAATGATTCACCAAATTCTGCGGTGAGGTCGCGATAGATCTCGCCGGGGTCTTTGCCGGTCACGGCCATGATCTCTGCAGATAGCAGGGCGGGTACCATGCCATCCTTGTCTGTAGTCCAGGCGCTGCCATCCATGCGTGAGAAGATAGCACCCGCGCTCTCCTCACCACCGAAGCACAGCGATCCATCGTACAGGCCATCTACAAACCACTTGAATCCAACAGGCACCTCGTAGAGTTTGCGGCGCAGCTTCTTTACTACGCGGTCTATCATCTGACTGCTCACCAGTGTCTTGGATATGGAGGCAGAAGGGCTCCACTGCGGACGGTTTTTGATGAGGTACTGTATCATCACTGCCAGGTAGTGATTGGGCGGCAGGAGGCCTGCACTGCGCGTCACGATGCCGTGGCGGTCATGGTCTGTATCGCAGGCAAAGGAGATGTCAAATTTATCCTTCATCCCTATGAGGCTACGCATAGCGTAAGGTGAGCTAGGATCCATGCGTATCTGCCCGTCCCAGTCCAGGGTCATAAAGCTAAAGGTCTTGTCCACCTGAGTGTTTACGATGGTCATATCCAGGCGGTACCGCTCAGCTATGGGCTGCCAGTACGCCACGCCCGCACCACCGAGCGGGTCTACACCTATGCGAATGCCTGCGCTGCGGATCGCATCCATATTGAGTATAGAGGTGAGGTCAGAGATGTAGTTTGGTTTGTAGTCATAGCTATGCGTGGTCGCAGCTTTGGCAGCCTGCTCGTAGGCTATACGCTTGACACCGCTCAAATTGTTTTTCAGGTATTCATTGGCCTGCGCCTGTATGATATTGCTGACCTCGCTGGAGGAAGGGCCACCATTGGGCGGATTGTACTTGAAGCCACCATCACGTGGAGGATTGTGAGACGGAGTGATGACGATGCCATCTGCCAGGCCATCCTTGCGGCCCTTATTGTAGATCAGTATAGCATGAGAAATGACTGGTGTAGGTGTATAGCCTCCATCGGCTGCGATCATCGTCTCTACACCATTGGCTGCTAGTACCTCCAGTGCGGTGCGATAGGCCGGCTCAGAGAGGGCGTGCGTATCTATGCCGATGTAGAGGGGGCCATTGATACCCTGCTGGCGGCGGTAGTCACAGATAGCCTGAGTGATGGCGAGGATATGATTTTCATTGAAGGAGCAATCCAGTGATGAGCCTCTGTGACCAGAGGTGCCAAATATGACCTTCTGAGAAGCGACTGCGGCGTCTGGCTTTTGGTCATAATAGGCGGCAAGAAGTTTGGTCAGGTCTATAGGTGGCTGCTGGGCGGCAGGCTGGCCTGCCAGAGGGCTGAGAGACATGTTTTTGAGATTGAGTTTGAGAGCGGAAGATAAATGTTTTCAAGTATGGATGGAAAAAACAAGAGGCGTTTTGTCGGGCAGGTCTGCTATGCAGCTACGGACTGGGTCTTTTCTTTTTGGTCTGCAAAGTCACCATTATCATATGCTGCCTTGAATAGCTGGTAGTCCTGCAGGCTGATGCGCGCGCACTGATACGCGATGTCCCATATGCGCTCCTGTATATTCTTGCGCTGTGAGTAGGCTATGAGCTCATCTATTGTGGCAGAGCCGAGATAGCCCGCACTGCGCAGCTGGGCAGAGGCGGTGAGCGTGGCCATGTCTGATATGACCTGGTACATGCCGCGATAGTCATCACGCAGGAGGCTGAAGTTGATATTGTCCTTGGTCGGCTGCATCTCCTGCAGTACATAGTGGTCTCCCTCAAACTCGCAGGTGCTGAGCAGTGCGGGGGATACATTCTGCATCATCTTCTGGATGGTGAGCACCCGCTCTGCCTCGCTCCGCCACTTAGGCTGGCGCTGCCGGACCAGGGGCCGTAGAGAGGAGGTCTTGGCCTGTTTCATATCTAGGAGCAGGTATTTCTTTGTTTTAGACTACCCCCGGAGCAGGATGGCGTACCGCCTGACACCTACGCTGCCCGTACCTGCTATGCGAAAGACGATGTCTACTACTTTGTAGCCATATAGTGTCTCGCTGTGATGGTGTATCCAGTCAGTGATAAATGCTTTAAGCTTCTTCTTTGTGCCCTTTTCTACTGGTTGATGTTTATCCGTATCGAGGAAGAGGCTGATGCGGCCTTTTTTGCGCACTGTTTTTTTGCGCAGCAGGTGGCCAGGCTTGCGACGTGCGGCGGAGAGCAGGAAGTCTCTGATGATGCCTTGGGCGATGCGCGGCTCGAGATATAGTGCCTTACCCTTTTGTAGTGTTTCAAAGTAAGTCTTTATAAAAAGCCGCGCCATGCGGTTGGCTTTTTCCTCCTCTATCTGCAGGGTGTCAAAGGCTACAAAGATGGAGCTGACCATGCGGGTGATCTCCCACGATGCAGGACCGAGTATCGCCTCATCGAAATCATTGAGGTCAAAATAAACGAGGTTATTGCAACCCATAAAGGAGCCGAAATTCTCTAGGTGCAGGTCTCCTGACAGCCATACGGCAGGCGAGGCCGGTAGCCGCATACTGGCCAGGTACTGCGCATACAGGTGACAGGTACCGCGAAAGAACCGGTAAGGATTCTCAGCCATGAAGCTGTATTTGAGTTGTACTTTGTCGGGCAGGAGGGGAGTATTGAAGGTTTTGATCGTATCAGATAGCTGCTGCATAGTGAATGATTTGTCATAAGTGCCGCAGAGCGGTGTGGGGAAATCATTCAAGAATTTTGCCATAAGTGGAATGCCCCACTTATACCCAGGTGCTATCGGAAAGATGAACGCCTGTAATGGCGCCTGTCCCAATGGTCTGCGCCACGCCGTACTACAAAGGGGCGACTATATATCGCACGATCCGAATAATGAAGGATATCGAGGTAACAAAACTGCGCCACACAGCGCTCTGGGGTGAGGTCAATAGTCGTGTACCCATGCCGCCAGAACTGCACCCAGCGGTGATGAGGATTTAGATTTCTGCTCATGCGCTGGAAGAGGGGGATGACCCAGCGGGGGATATGCTCCTCGTCCATATTGCCAGCGGAGATGCTCGGGGTGAGTACCTCTACGCCCAGTGAGCCCCGGCCTGTACGGCGGTCATATACATCTTCATCCAGCGGGTCGGGTGCGAGGTCTATGATAAAAGACATGTGCAGGTCTCCGGTGAGAGTGACGAGATTATGTATATGCGCCGTATCGAGATAGTGATAAAAGCGCGCGCGGTCCTCCACGTAGCCATCCCAATCTGAGGAGCTGAAGTAGGTCCCATTGCCCGGAGGGTGGAGGAAAGACGGGATACCATGGCTGAGCCAGCTGCCCATCATCTCCTGATTGCCCAGCAGGTGCCAGATGGTGGTGGACTGCCGGAGGCTTTGTTTTAGCCATGCATCTTGTACATTGCCGAGTATCGATCTTTTGCCTGCGGCAAAATCCTCACGGCCGCGAAAGAGATACATGTCTATCATGTGGATGTCTGCCAGGGGACCGAAGCGGAAACTGCGGAAGATGTGCTCAGGATGCGTGGTATCGGGCATGCGGATCGGCACATACTCGTAGAAGGCAGTGAGACCATCGGCAGTGCGCTCAAAATTGCTGTAGTGATTGTCATGATTATCCCACTCGGCTATCCATGTTTTATTTTGACGCGCCAGGCGGAGGTCAGGGTCCAGCAGGTAGTACTGATGGCGGTCGCGCCAGTCTGCGAGTGTATGAGGTATCTGAGGCTCAGGGTAGGGCATGCGCACGTGCTCATCGGGATCTACATCGTCATAGATATAGTCGCCCACGTGTACCAGATAGTCTATATCCTCCCGCTGTGCTATATGGCGGTAGGCATTGAAGTAACCCGACCAGGCACCGGAGCAGGAGACGAGGGCGATGCGGAGATGCTTTGCACTATCATCTGGCAGGGTAGAGGCGCGGCCCGTCTGTGAGCTTTGGCCAGAGGCGGTGGTAAAGCGGTAATAATAATGATGCCCCGGCTGCAGGCTATCTACATCGACCAATGTGGTGTAATCATGTACTGCAAGGCAATGGGCCGTCCCACTATGCACTATGCTGGTAAAAAGGCTGTCTGAGGCCATCTCCCACCGCAGTGGTCCAGTGGTCTCTGCGCGTGTCCATATCACGACACGTGTCTGCGCCGGGTCTCCGGAGGCTACACCCAATAGGAAAGGAGCATAAGCACTATCTGCATACATGCGGTCGGGCAGGCGACTATGCGTCTGCGAGCAGGCCAGTATGGATGGCAATACAAAAAGTAGCAGGATAGGACACCGGCTGGTGTAGCGCATGTGTACAAAAATATAATTTGTGACCGGACTATCAGTCAAGCTGGCGGGCGCCGAGATTGCGCCGATGCAATAGGATACGCAGGGTTTTGGATTTGGCCTCCGGACTGTCCGGGTCGTGATAGTACATCTGGATCCGCACCAGGCTGCCCAGGCGTAGTATATGAAGCTGATCGGCGCTCTCTGCTGATAGAGATGTGCCTGGTATGTGATAGCGGTACCATTTATTCTCTCTGTGATTTCTGCATCTGACATACAGCGAGTCAAGTGATCTCAGACTGGTATCGCGGCTGTCATAATCCTTATACGTGATCTTTTCATACAGTGTGGCGGAGAGCTGACTTCTGGTAATATGGTACCAAAAATGGGATAAAGGGAATAAGGCCTCTGAAGACATATGCCAGGTACGTGGATTGCCCCAGGTCACATAAAGACCGCTGCGTTTGGTAGAGGGCCGCACGTATGGTTTGAGATCCGGGTCGATGTAGTACCTGGCCCGGATCATATTCTCGTCTGTGTGTGCTCCAGGCCGAAATGACACCTGGATCAACAGTGAGTCACGATGTGTGCTGCGCGAAGCAGGCAAATGGACCGTAATGATACTATCCTGCCTGTACAAGCGTCCATTTGAAGCATCTGCAGACCATATCCATAGCGGGTCTGCTTCTCGTACTATGAAGGTATAGGTAGTGCCCCACTTCAGCATGGGACCATCTACAGTCGTATCCATATTCCTTAACTCCAGATAAGGATGCCTTTGCTTTACGATGCGTATAGTAATGTCTTCGCCCTGCGAGTAGAGCAGAACGGGCGCAAAGATCAATATGGCCCAGGCAGCTGACAGCTTATTCTTGATCAATGGTCTTCAATCTGTTTTGGCTAATAACGCATTCAATATCTGCTTATTCTATTTTGCGAAGTAATTTTAACTTTTGTGAAGTAATCAAGCGGAGCGTTTATTCACTATTTTCGATGCATCCTTTTGACTCCCTGTGATATCCGGTGCGCCGGGTATTCTATCATATCACTCCCGCATAGCATGACAAAACTATGGATAGTAGATGACGACCCGGCCAATACGCACCTGGCCCAGTTCCTCATCAGAGACGTAGACGATGACGTAGAGATCACCACTTTCCCGGATGGTGATGTGGCTATAGACCACCTGACCGCACACCTCACGGATGCGGATGAGGTGCCTGACCTGATCCTGCTGGATATCAATATGCCGCGCATGGACGGATGGGAATTTCTCAAAGAATATGAGTCACTGCATGACCGCCTGCCGCATCAGGTCACCATCTACATGCTCAGCAGCTCTATAGCCGAGGCTGATAAAAAGAGGGCCGCAGAGAGCCCTTTTGTCAAGGGATATATTGTAAAACCGCTGGAGGGGGCGCAGTATATACAGATACGCGACTCTCTGTGAAACTTTGTCCGACAGGACAAGTATAATCTCCACCCATCACCCCGGGATGATATGGAAAAGAGAATAGAAATACTACATGAGTATGACCTGCTGGATACGCTGCCGGAGGCGGAGTTTGATGATATAGTGGAGCTGGCATCGGTGTTTTTTGGGATGCCCATCTCACTGATCTCTCTGCTGGATTCGCACAGGCAGTGGTTTAAGGCAAGAGTAGGCCTCGGCGCCACAGAGACGCCTATCGAGCATGCCTTCTGCTATCACGCTATACAGCGGCCGGAGGAAGTATTTGTGGTGCCGGATTCTCTGGTAGATGACAGGTTCAAAACTAATCCCCTGGCTACCGGCGAACCTCATGTGCGCTTTTATGCAGGTGCTCCACTGGTGACTGATGAGGGCTATGCACTGGGCACCCTCTGTGTGATAGACAAGCAGCCACGGCAGTTCACTCCTGAGCAGGGGCGCATACTCCAGATACTGGCGGCTAAGGTAACTGAGCGCTTTGAGGCACGGAGGAACAGGATGCGCAATCAGGCTGCACTCTCTATAGCAAAAGCACAAACGGACAAGGCACTCAACCGGCTGCTGCAGGCGGAGAAGGTGGCCGGAGTTGGCCACTGGTACATAGACTACAAGACGCAGGAGATATACTGGTCACCGGAGATGTACAGGATATTTGGAGTGGCTCAGGATACTCCTATCACCGTAGAGTTTTGGCGTGACCTGATCAGAGAGGAGGACCTGGCGGTGCTGGTAGAAGCCCGCAATAAAATGAAGCCTGGAGACCCGGCTGTATCTTTTGAAATAATGATACATACCCGTGATGGTGAGGAGAAGTGGCTCAGCTATGCGCTGGAAAGTAATGATAAAGACCAGCTGGTAGGCACAGCGCTGGATATCACGAGCCGCAAAGAGGCTGAACTGCGCAAGGAGCAATACATCAAGACGCTGGAGGAAATGCTTTTTACCCTCTCACACAAAGTGCGGAAGCCTGCTGCCAATATCATAGGTATAGCAGATGCGCTGCAAAACGTGGGTATCTCGGAACAGGAAAGGACCTCATTTGCTCCTTTCCTCAAGTCTGCGGCAGATGAGCTGGATGGATATATTCATGAAATGAATGACTTTATCAGCCAGCATCAAAACGACCTGAAAGGCGGCGATCGCGGCTAAGCTTTTGGACAAACGACAATGATCAGCTCTTCAGCTCCTTCAGTGTGATAGGGGCTATACCTACCTTGCGGCATACCTTGCCGGCAGCAGCATTGGAGAGTTGCGCCATTTTCTTGAATGGAAAATCCCTGACAAAGCAGAGCGTAGCGATGCTGATCACAGTATCACCGGCACCTGATACATCTGCCGTCTTGATAGGACGCGCGGGTACTACAAATGAAGTTCCATCTTTGGTGTATATAAAAACTCCATTGGCTCCGAGTGTGAGCAGCAGGTTGTCAAAACGATTTTTCTTTTTGAGCTCTTCTGCGGCTTTGCGCAGGCTATTGATATTCTTAGGGTCTATCTTCATCTGCAGTGCCTCGCCCAGCTCTTTGATATTAGGCTTGAAGAGGTCTATCTGCTGGTACTCAAAGAAGTTGTATTCCTTAGGATCTACTGCCACAGGTATATTGCGCTTGGTAGTCTGGAGCAGTACGTGCTTGATAAATTTCTTGGTCAGTACGCCTTTATTGTAATCCTGCAGGATGATAGCATGAAACTTGGTCTCGCGGATCAGCTCGTCAAAAGTGCTGATGAGCTGTGACTCCAGCTCATGACTGAGGTCAGAGTCATCCTCCTGGTCAAAGCGGACCACCTGGCGCTCATCATCATAGATGCGCGTCTTGTGAGAGGTGGTGCGGCTCTTGGAGGTGATGATATAGTCGTGGTGTATCTGATTCTTCTTGAGCAACTCAAAGACGGTGCGGCCGCTCTTGTCATCGCCTATCACAGACATGAGGGTAGGCTTGGCTCCCAGCTCGCTGAGGTTGAGGGCTACATTGGCAGCGCCGCCGAGGCGGTTTTCCTCATATTCTATATCTACTATCGGCACCGGTGCCTCCGGAGAGATGCGGTGTATCTGACCAAACATGTAATGATCGAGTATGATGTCTCCGATCACGAGGACCTTTACATTATTGAAGTCGAGTTTTTCTGACATTGCTATGTTTTAGGCAGATGGTAGGGCTGCCGGTACAAATAACGGGATTTAAGCGAGTTTCGCCAATGCTTCTTTGAGGCGGCTGCAAACTTTCAGGAGCTTCTCCTCTGACGCGGCATAGGAGAGGCGGATACAGTTAGGATCGCCAAAGGCTTCACCATTCACCAGTCCTATCTGACCCTCGCGCAGGAGGTAGCCACTCATATCCTCGGCACTATTGATCACGGAGTCACCGTATTTTTTGCCAAAGAAGGAGCTGATGTCAAAGAAGAAATAAAACGCACCATCAGGCAGGTTTGCCTTGATGCCAGGTATATCGCTGAGCAGGCCGTACACGAGATCACGGCGCTTGCGAAACTCAGCTACCATATCATAGGTCGGCTGCAGGCTCTCTGTGGCAGCAGCTACGCCGGCCATCTGCGCTATTGAGCAGGTACCTGAGGTGATCTGGCCTTGCATCTTGTCACAGGCCTGTGCTATCCATATAGGAGCGGCTATGTAGCCGAGCCTCCAGCCTGTCATAGCGAAGCCCTTGCTGAAACCATTGACAGTGATCACGCGGTCCTTGATCTCAGGGAAGGAGGCGAGGCTGGTATGTGCCTGCCCGGTATAGTTGATATACTCGTAGATCTCATCGCAGATCACGTAGACATCAGGATATTTCGCGAGCATCTGTGCCAGCGCCTGCAGCTCGTCGTGGTTGTACACGGAGCCGGTCGGGTTGCACGGTGAGGAGAAGATGATGAGGCGGGTACGGTCTGTGATATGCTTCTCCAGCTGTGCCGGAGTGACTTTAAAGTTGGTCTCCAGCGTGGCGGGGATCTCTATGGATTTGCCCTCGGCCAGGTCTGCTATGGCAGAGTAGCTGACCCAGTAGGGAGCGGGGAGGAGCACCTCGTCACCGGGGTTGATCAGGGCGAGCACCACATTGGCTATGGACTGCTTGGCACCGGTAGAGACTACGATCTGCTCAGGGGTATAGTCCAGCTGATTGTCACGCTTCAGCTTGGCAGCTATGGCCTTGCGCAGCTCAGGGTAGCCCGGTACCGGTGTATAGTGCGTGTAGCCCTGGTCTATGGCGCGCTTGGCGGCATCCTTGATATGCTGCGGTGTGTCAAAATCGGGCTCGCCGATGCTGAGGTCTATGATGTCGAGGCCCTGGGCCTTGAGCTCGCGGGAGATCTTAGCCATTTTGAGGGTAGCAGATTCCTGCATGTGCGTGATCCTGTCTGAGAGGTGCTGGGTCATAGTAGATTTGTGGTTGGGAAAAAGTGCGGCGCTAAGGTACTAAAGAGAAGTGTGATGCTGTCGGATTTTTTCAATACCATTTCCACAAAAACGAGATATATCTCAACGAATCATATGCATCAATAATCTTATCAAAGAGGCCTTTTGATTTCAGGTTTTTATTCTACATTTGCATTCCCCCGAAAGGGGAAAAAGGGTCGGATGGCCGAGTGGCTAGGCTCAGCTCTGCAAAAGCTGCTACAGCGGTTCGAATCCGCTTCCGACCTCTGGTATCGTGATAAGCCCTTGACAGTTATATTGTCAAGGGCTTATTTTTTTATGCCTCCACCATTTCAGCCCTAGCTATTGGTAGCTAAATCCCAATGGTGTTTTGAATACACAGAATTTACTGGCCGCAGATTACTTTCCTACCTTCGCATCATGAAACAGTCCATACTGATCATAGATGACGAGGAGAAACTGCGCAGCCTGCTCACGCGCATCATCAGCCTGGAGGGCTACCAGGTGTATGAGGCTGCCACAGCCGCAGCCGGCCTCAAAATGCTGGAGCGCGAGGACATACAGGTGGTGATCAGTGATGTGAAGCTGCCCGATAGCAACGGCGTGGACCTGAGTCGCACCATCCGGGAGAAATATCCCTGCATAGAGGTGATCGTACTCACGGCCTTTGGCACGATAGCAGACGGCGTGCGGGCTATCAAAAATGGCGCATTTGACTATCTGGTGAAGGGCGATGACAACGAGAAGATACTGCCCGTGCTGAGCAAGGCACTGGAGAAAGCACGCCTGCAGAAACGCATCTCACAGCTGGAGCGCCGCGTGTCAGACAAATATAACTTTGCCAATATACTCGGCTCCTCTCCTGCCATCCTCGCCGCCAGGGACCTGGCACAGCGTGTAGCGCCGACTGATGCTACTGTGCTGCTGCTGGGCGAGACAGGTACGGGCAAAGAGGTCTTTGCGCAGAGCATACACGAGGCGAGTGAGCGCAGGGGCCATACGTTCCTTGCGGTCAACTGTAGTGCGCTGGGCCGTGAGATACTGGAGAGTGAGTTATTCGGGCACAAGGCGGGTGCCTTTACCGGTGCGGTGAAAGACAAGAAGGGGCTGCTGGAGGAGGCCAATGGCGGCACGATATTTCTCGATGAGATAGGTGAGATGAGCCTCGACCTGCAGGCCAAACTGCTACGCGTGCTGGAGACGGGTGAGTACATCCGCGTGGGAGATACCAAGACCATCAGTGTGAATGTGCGCGTGATAGCAGCCACCAACCGCGACCTGAAGGCAGAGAGCGAGAAGGGCCTTTTCCGCACGGACCTGTACTACAGGCTCTCGGTATTTCAGATCAATATACCTGCACTGGACCAGCGCCGCAGTGACATAGAGGTGCTGGCCAAGCACTTCATCCGCGTCTTTGCTGACAAGGTGAATAAGATACCACCGGTGATGCAGGCAGACTTTCTCACAGCGCTGCAGGGCCACCGCTGGCGCGGCAATATCCGCGAGCTGAAGAATGTGATAGAGCGTGCTGTCATTCTCTCTCAGAGTGAGCTGACGACTGCTGTGCTGCCATTCGATTTCAAACATGAAACTGCGCAGCCGCTCACCTATGACCTCGCAGAGATGGAGCACCGCCACATACAGCTCGTCCTGGAGCATACCCGTGGCAATAAGACCGAAGCTGCCCGCCTGCTCAATATTGCTCTCGCTACGCTGTACCGCAAGCTGAAGGAGTACGAGATGGAGTAGCCCCTCATGTATGCCCCTCTAAATTTCCCCCGAAGGGGAGACTTTAGCAGCCTTCTCTTTAGCCGGTATTGGTCTTTAGCGCAGCGTCACCAACAACGGCGTCAAAACAGTTTGCTTCTCTGCCAAGGCATCTATATTTTCTATGTCTCTATGTTTCTATGTGGCTAAAATGTATTCTGTATTGATTCCTCTGCGTTTCTGCCATTCCTTTCGATTGTTGTTGAGCTTTCACCCTCTCATTTTGAGAATTACACCTTCTCATTTTTAAAGGCTTTAGAGTAGTGCTGCGTCGGGAGCTTTCTGCGGCAGCAGATATAATACACTGTATATCAGCCACCTATTGACGTGTCTCCGTTTCTGGTGTCTGCTTTGCCCATAGCGGTGCAAATGTCAAACAATATGATCACCGACCATGACGTCCGCACCTCTCTCTCTGCTGAGGTACCTGCTATAGCGCGTGAGCTACAGCTCATAGATGACCGCAGCGAAATTTTCAAAAGTATCTCCTGCCTCGCGGCACATACCAGGGATATGCTGGCGGGCCACCGCACTGATGAGGTGCTGCACTGCTTCCATGCGGCACACAGGCTGCTGGTGGAGGGTTCGCAGGCAGTACGCTTTGCCGTGATCAATCTCTATATCGATCCTGTGAGCCGCCTGCTGGAGCATTCCTTTGCGCCTACGCCTGAGGTGCGCACAGAGTTTATCCGCGACTTTGGTACCGAGTACTATCAGCTGCTCTACGCCAAAACTGTATAAGCCATGGTAGCCGCTCTCCTCATACTGGCCGGTGTGGCCTGCTTTGCGGTCTTCTACCGCTCCATTTCATTCTTTGATAAAATCTGACCGATGGTAGCCTTATTCGTCCTCTCTCTTTTCGTATTTGGGTACCTCATCTATGTCCTGCTGAAACCCGAAAAATTCTGACGCTATGCATACTGAGATCATAGGTGTGGTAGCCACATTCATCGCTACTGTTTTACTCGCTATCCCGCTGGGAAAGTACATCGCAAAGGTCTTCGCCGGTGAGCGGACCATGCTGGATTTCCTCGCTCCCGCAGAGCGGTTCTTCTTCCGCGTGAGCGGTATAGATGCCACACGCGAGATGGACTGGCGGGAAAACCTCCTCGCCCTGCTCACGATCAACTTCGTCTGGTTTCTCTACGCGATGGTGATACTGATGATACAAGGTTCGCTACCGCTCAATCCCGACCACAATCCCTCCATGTCCCCAGACCTGGCATTCAATACTGCTATTAGTTTCCTTGTGAATTGCAACCTGCAAGACTATAGTGGTGAGACTGGCGTGTCATACTTCACGCAGATAGGCGTGCTGATGTTTCTCCAGTTCGTCTCTGCTGCTACCGGTGTCGCTGCGCTGGCTGTGGTCTTCACAGCTATGAAGGAACGCACGACGGATAAGCTGGGAAATTTCTACAACTACTTCGTCAAAACTATTACGCGCATACTGCTGCCGCCATCAGTGATCGTAGCCGTCATATTTTTGCTGAATGGCATGCCGATGACCTGGGAAGGCAAGGATACCATCACTACGCTGCAAGGTGATATCGTGCAGGTATCTCGCGGCCCTGTGGCGGCCTTTGTCCCTATCAAGCACCTGGGTACAAATGGTGGCGGTTTCTTCGGCGCCAATAGTGCGCATCCACTGGAAAATCCTAACTACCTCACCTGCATCATAGAGCTGATGGCGCAGTCGCTGCTGCCAATGGCGCTGGTCTTTGCACTGGGCTACTATCTGAAAAGGAGGAAGCTCGCTGTGATGATCTTCAGCGTGATGACCATCGGATTTCTGCTGCTCACTATCCCGACTATCATGCTGGAGGTAAAAGGAAACCCAATGATCGCCCACATGGGCATAGACACGCACAGCGGCGCGATGGAGGGCAAGGAGGTCCGCTTTGGTGCAGCCATCTCGGCCTACTGGAGTATCCTTACCACCGTGATATCCACCGGCTCTGTCAATGCGATGCACGACAGCTTCATGCCCCTCTCCGGTATGAACCAGATGCTCGGCATGATGGTCAATTGCTTCTACGGCGGCAAGGGAGTCGGCATCCTCAACTTCTACATCTTTATCGTCATTGCTGTCTTCATCAGCGGCCTGATGGTAGGCCGTACACCGGAGTTTTTGGGCAAGAAGATCGAAGCACGCGAGATGAAGATCGCGATACTGATCGCACTGCTGCATCCTTTCCTCATACTCGTAGGTACTGCGCTCTCGTCTTACTTCGCCGCACATGACACAGCTATGGGCTGGTGGTTTAGCGGCAAGGCCTCCACATGGCTGAGCAATGGCGGCTATCACGGCTTCTCGCAGATGCTCTATCAGTACACCTCCACCTCGGCTAATAATGGCAGCGGTTTTGAGGGACTGAGCGACAACAGTCCATTCTGGAATATCACAGCCGGTATCGTGATGATAATAGGGCGCTACCTGCCTATCATCGGCCCTGTAGCCATAGCAGGCATACTGGCAAAGAAGAAATACATACCCGAGAGCGCAGGCACTCTACAGACTGATACTGCCACGTTTGGCCTCATGGTCTTTGGTGTCATCTTCATCATCGCTGCGCTGGCGTTCTTCCCCTCACTGGCACTCGGGCCGATAGCCGAGCATTTCTCCATGCACTAAGACTGACTACTCATGAAATCTCAGAATACATCTTTATTCCAATCAGACATGATGCGCGAGGCACTCGGCCAGAGCTTTGTCAAGCTGGATCCCCGCAGCATGTACCGCAATCCGGTCATGTTTACCGTAGAGCTGGGCACCCTGGTCATGCTGATCGTGACGCTGTACACACTGATCTCAGGTGATAAAACACAAGGCTCTTTTATCTATAATCTCGTGGTCTTTGTGATCCTCTTCCTCACCCTGCTGTTCGCAAACTTTGCCGAAGCGATAGCGGAGGCGCGTGGCAAAGCACAAGCCGACTCACTGCGCAAGACACGCGAGGAGACCAAGGCAAAAGTAATAGTAGGTGACAGGCCGGGCTTTAATCTCAGCACGATGGAGGTCATGTCCTCCCAACTCAAAAAGGGTGACGTCTTTTTCTGCGAAGCAGGTGATATCATACCGACAGACGGCGAGATCATAGAGGGCCTCGCTACAATAGATGAGAGCGCCATCACCGGCGAGTCTGCCCCAGTGATCCGTGAGGCCGGTGGCGACAAATCAAGCGTGACAGGCGGTACCAAAGTCCTCTCAGACCGTATCAAGGTACAGGTGACGACAGAGGCCGGTGAATCATTCCTCGATAAGATGATCGCACTCGTAGAGGGTGCCTCACGGCAGAAGACGCCCAATGAGATCGCACTCACTATCTTGCTGGCAGGCTTTACTCTCGTCTTCGTGATCGTCTGCGTGACTTTGCAGCCCTTTGCGCAGTATGCGCATACACCTATCACTATCGCTGCTTACATATCGCTCTTCGTATGCCTGATACCTACTACTATCGGCGGCCTGCTCTCTGCTATCGGCATAGCGGGTATGGACCGTGCGCTTCGCGCAAATGTGATCACAAAGTCGGGTAAAGCCGTAGAGACCGCTGGCGATATAGATACGCTGCTGCTGGATAAGACCGGTACCATCACGATAGGCAACCGCAAGGCTACCAGCTTCTGGCCTGCCAATGGCGTGGAGGAGAAAACATTCGTAGAGATATGTGCGCTCTCATCTCTGGCAGATGATACACCAGAGGGCAAATCCATCATAGAGCTGGCTGGCAAAGAGGTTACGCAAAAACTCTCGATTGAAGGTGCTACGATGATCAAGTTCACCGCTGAGACACGCTGTAGTGGTGTGGACCTGCCCGCTGGTAAACGTATCCGCAAGGGTGCCTATGACTCGATCAAGCGACTGACAGAAGCTGCCGGCAATAGATTTCCTGATGAGACTGCGGAGCGAGTGAGGCTTATCTCCTCTAATGGCGGTACACCACTCGTCGTCTCCTCTGATGAGAAAGTGGTAGGTGTGATAGAGCTGCAAGATATCATCAAGCCCGGTATCAGCGAGCGCTTTGAGCGCCTGCGCAGGATGGGTGTCAAGACCGTGATGGTGACAGGTGATAATCCGCTTACGGCAAAGTTCATAGCAGAGAAAGCGGGTGTGGATGACTTCATAGCCGAGGCCAAACCTGAAGACAAGATGAACTACATTCGCCACGAGCAGCAGCAGGGCAAGCTCGTAGCCATGATGGGCGATGGTACCAATGATGCACCCGCACTGGCACAGGCAGATGTAGGCGTAGCGATGAATAGCGGCACACAGGCAGCCAAAGAAGCGGGTAACATGGTGGACCTCGATAACGATCCTACCAAGCTCATTGAGATCGTAGAGATAGGAAAGCAGCTACTGATGACACGCGGCACACTCACCACCTTCTCCATAGCCAATGACGTAGCTAAATACTTTGCCATCGTACCGGCGCTTTTCATAGCCTCTATACCGGCTTTGCAAAGCATGAATATCATGCGCCTGCACTCGCCGGAGACTGCCATCCTCTCTGCCGTGATCTTCAATGCGATCATCATACCCGCCCTGATACCCCTCGCCCTGCGTGGTGTGCAGTACAAGCCGATAGGTGCCAGCGCCCTCCTGCGCCGCAACCTCCTGATATATGGACTGGGTGGGATCATCGTACCCTTTATCGGTATCAAGCTGATAGACCTTATTGTTTCACTTTTTTATTGATCGACCATGAAGTCTCATATTTTTTCGGCCATCCGCCTTACCGTCGTTTTGCTGGCTGTCTGCTGTATAGTGTACCCGGCTTTTATCTGGGGCATCGCCTGCTTTACACCATCACATGGCAAAGGCGATACTGTAGAGGTAAATGGCAAGACCGTAGGCTATGCGCTGATAGGCCAGTCCTTCACGCAGGACAAATATTTCAACGGCCGCCCCTCTGCCGTGGGCTATAATGCTGCCGGCTCCGGAGGCTCAAATAAAGGGCCGACCAATCCGGAGTACCTGGCATCTATTCAGGCAGCGATTGATACCTTTGCGATGAAAAATCCTACTGTGAAAACAGCTGATATACCCGTAGAGCTGGTCACAGCATCAGGCAGTGGGCTCGATCCCGATATTTCGCCGGAGGCGGCATATATACAGGTGCCCCGTATCGCAAAGGTCAGAGGCATCTCTGAGGATAAACTGAAAGCACTCATAGCACAACACATTCAGGGGCCGTTCTTCGGTCTCTTCGGACCATCTAAAATCAATGTTTTACAACTTAATATTTCCCTAGATCACACTAAATAATCATATATGAAAAGGAGTTTTTTACCCTTACTGTTTTTAGGCGTGTGCAGTCATGCATTTGCCCAGGATACCTACATTAATACGCAGACTACGACAGCCTCCAATACATCCGGCGGCAAGACGCAGGCAAAAGAAGTGGGCCAGCGTTTCCTCGATGCCTTTCTGGATAAAAAAAAGCACCCGCGGCCAATCGATACCAGCGCTACGGGAGAGCCGTTTGCTCAGTACGACCTGACATGGTTGAATGGCAATGACCGAAGGCATGAGACGCCCTTTGCTACAAAGTATTTCACACCTATCGTAATGGTAGATGTGAACTACACGGCCTCGCTGGCACACCCTATAGACAACACAGTGATAGGCTCTACTGCGCTGGCGCGCAATAATGAAGTACAGGTGTCATTTGCATCGCTCGGTGGCGAGTTCAATTATAAGAATGTACGCGCCAAGATCCAGCTACAGCTCGGTACCCGCTCCACCATCGTACCGCGCAATGATGCGAGCTGGAACCGCGGCGGAGGAAACCTTAATACTGCCTATCGCTATTTCAGCGAAGCGTATGCCGGATATCACTTCAATAAGATGCATGGCATCAATGTGGACGCGGGTATCTTTATGTCTTACGTCGGCCTCTTCTCATACTACAACTGTGAGAACTGGACCTACCAGCCCTCTTTCACATCAGATAATACGCCGTGGTTCTTTAATGGTGTGCGGATACAGCTATTCCCTACACGCAATCTGAAGCAGGAGATATGGATCATCAATGGCTGGCAGACCTACGGCAAATTCAACAGTATGCCAGGTCTTGGTTCGCAGACCACCTGGAGTCCTAAAGAGTACATCCGTGTGGTGTCAAATAATTACTTCGGCGCAGACGTGGCCAATAATCCGAAGTGCTTTCGATTCCACAGTGACAATAGTCTCCTCGTGAGGTTTTACAATAAGCCAGAGAGCAAGGGCGTGAGCCGTAGTGCGATCTCTGTCACAGGCGATCTGGGTTTCCAGACGGGCGGTGGCCTGGGAGGCTTCGGTGCCGGTGTCAATCCGGGCAAGCAGTCCAACTTCCTCTGCTGGATGGCCTATCACAATCTGTGGTTTGATAAGAACCATTTCAGCTGGTGCATAGGCGGTGGCATGATGCATAATCCGGGCCGCTACCTCGTACTGTATCCGAGCGGTGATGCAGATCCGAATATCAATCCATCTACCGGCTCTACCATCGGTACACATCCCTATAGCGCCAATCCCGGAGATCCATTTGACGCCTGGGATATGAGTACGAGCCTCAGCTGGATGCCTAATGACTTTTTTACCTTTACCATACAGGCGGTGCATAGGGAGTCTGCGCAGCCATACTTCGCCGGTCACGGCGGTGTGACCTCTCCGGATGGCTATAATGGTACACCGATACCAGCAGGGTGGACACCGGACCTGGTGAGACATGAGACACGCTTCATAGCCGCTATGATGGTTCGTTTTTAGAGTAATTTTGAATAACCGATAGGTAAGTATATCACACAATAGGTTCTTACCTCTCCCTCGGAGAGGGAAGATGCCGAAGGCAGATGGGAGAGGTCTATGGCAGATAACGACAAACAGGCAGAGCACTTTCTTGAGCTGATACAGCAGTCAAAGCGAGGTAAGTTCAAGATATACATCGGCATGAGTGCAGGTGTGGGCAAGACCTACCGCATGCTACAGGAGGCCAATGCATTGCGTGCCCGTGGCGTGGATGTCAGGATAGGCTACATAGAGACGCACAACCGTGAGGAAACGCACGCGCTGCTAGGAGACCTCGCAGTGATACCGCGGCGGAAGGTATTCTACAAAGGAAAGCAACTGGAAGAGATGGATCTGCAAGCCGTGCTGAATGCGCGGCCCGAGGTGACGCTAGTAGACGAGCTCGCTCATACCAATATAGAAGGCAGCAAGAACGAGAAGCGCTGGCAGGATGTAGTAGAACTGCTCAACGCTGGTATCAACGTGATCAGCGCTATGAATATCCAGCACATAGAGAGCCTGAATACGGAGATAGAAAAGATAACCGGCATACCGATCCGCGAGCGTGTACCTGACTCTGT
>CAZNDJ010000021.1:0-41353 GCA_964571705.1 uncultured Chitinophagaceae bacterium | reverse complement strand
TATATATCCTGCAGATGACCGTAGCTGGTCATACGCTGTACGAGCGTGTCACTGTTGAGCGATAAGATGGCTAATAGATAAAATCTATGGCCGGACCCGCATAAATACATGACCTGTGACAGGTGGTGGGTGATTTTTATCCTTTTTTGAGGGAGACAGGTTATGTATTTTTGCTTCGCAAATTTTCATAAACACAAAAAACACATATTGTCATGGCAGTATTAGTAGGAAAAAAGGCGCCTCTCTTTAAGGCGCAAGCCGTCATCAACGGCGAGGAGATCGTAGAAAACTTCTCCCTGGAGCAGTACCTCGGCAAGAAGTACGTGGTATTCTTCTTCTATCCAAAGGACTTCACATTTGTATGCCCTACGGAGCTGCACGCTTTCCAAGCCAAGCTGGCTGAGTTTGAAAAGCGCGACACAGTGGTGGTAGCCTGCTCTACAGATACAGAGCAGTCACACTGGGGCTGGCTGCAGCTGCCAAAGGACAAGGGCGGTATAGCAGGTATCACATACCCTATCGTAGCCGATACGAGCAAGACCATTTCTGCAAACTTTGACGTGCTGAATGGTGAGTATTTCTACGATGATAATAACCAGATGCAGTCTACGGCAGAGCTGATCGCATACCGCGGCCTCTTCCTGATAGACAAAAACGGTGTGGTGCGCCACCAGGTAGTAAACGACCTGCCACTGGGCCGCAATATCGATGAGGCACTGCGTATGGTAGATGCGCTCAGCTACTTTGAGACAAAGGGTGAAGTATGCCCGGCTAACTGGTCTCAAGGCAAAGAAGCGATGAAAGATAACCACGACAGTGTAGCGGCCTATCTCGCTAAGAACTAAGAAGCTATCTCAGATCAAAATGACCGGAAAGGCGCAGCGTCTGTTGCGCCTTTTCTTTTTCAATCAAATAGAAGTTATATTTAGGCAATGTCTACCAGATCACTGGAGGAAGTACACGGCACGATAGACACCACCGGCAATATGAACTGGTGGCGGAGGTTCATACTCTTTATTGGTCCCGCATTCCTCGTATGTGTGGGCTATATGGACCCGGGCAACTGGGCCACTGATATAGCCGGCGGCAGCAAGTACGGCTACCAGCTGCTCTGGATACTCCTGCTCTCCAATATGATCGCCCTGCTGCTGCAGAGCCTCAGTGCCCGTCTCGGCATCGTGCGCGGACGCGACCTGGCTCAGGCATCGCGGGAGACCTATCCAGCCTTTATCAATATACCGCTGTATGTGCTGGCAGAGATAGCCATTGCAGCCTGTGACCTGGCTGAGGTGCTGGGCATGGCCATAGGACTTAATCTGCTCTTTCATATCCCGCTGCTGTTTGGTGTGGGCATAGCCATATTTGATACGTTTATCATCCTCTATCTGCAGCAGAAAGGCATGCGCTATATGGAGCTGCTGATCTTTAGCCTCGTCTCGCTGATCGGGTTGTGCTTCTTGGTGGAGGTGTTCTTTTCCAAGCCGGATATGGGCGATGTCATGCAAGGCTTCGTGCCATCCGGGCTCAGCAGTGGAGCACTTTATATAGCCATAGGTATCATAGGCGCTACCGTGATGCCGCACAATCTCTACCTGCACTCCTCGCTGGTGCAGACACGCCGCAATGGTACGGACCACGCCAGTACAAAGCGCGCTATCAAATACAATTTCTGGGACTCTGCCATCGCGCTGAACCTCGCATTCTTTGTCAATGCCTTTATCCTGATAGTGGCTGCTGCGGTATTTCATACCAAGGGCTATCATGAGGTGATGGACATACAGGATGCGCATAGCCTGCTGGAGCCACTGATGGGGCGCTCACTGGCACCGGCCATCTTTGCCGTAGCGCTGATCGCCTCGGGGCAGAGCTCGACCATCACAGGTACGCTGGCCGGCCAGATAGTGATGGAGGGCTACCTGGACCTGCGCATCGCCCCGTGGCTGCGCCGCCTCATCACCCGTGGTATAGCCGTAGTGCCGGCCATGCTGGTCATCTACTTTATGGGAGAGGACAAGGTGAGCGCTATGCTGATCTTCAGTCAGGTGCTGCTGAGTTTGCAGTTAGGCTTTGCGGTGATACCGCTCATACACTTTGTGAGTGACAAGCGGACAATGGGAGACTTTGCCATAGGCACAGTGCTGAAAGTACTCGCATGGATCAGCGCCCTGATCATAGTAGGGCTCAACCTGAAGCTGATAGTAGATACCATGAAGGAGTGGCGCGAGACACTGGCAGACTATCCGGTACTATACTACAGCATCCTGGTACCCATCATAGGCCTGGCGCTGATACTGCTCGTAGTGAGCACTATCTACCCGCTGCTGCGCAGGAAGCACCATGAGCAGACGGCGCTGCCTCATGGCTATGCCCATGAGTTGCCGGTGATGCAGAAACTGGAGTATGCCGACATAGCGATCTGCCTCGACTTCTCTACCAGTGACCTGAAGGCGATCAGCCATGGTATCTCTCAGGGCAATGCCCGAAGCAAGTTTTACCTCATACACGTAGTAGAGTCGGCCAATGCGCGGGCGGTAGGTGCTGAGACGCGTGACTATGAGACGCTGGAAGACTGGAAAAACCTGCAGGAGTATGGACAAAAGCTCCGCGAGCAGGGTTATAGCGTAGAGGAGAAATTAGGCTTTGGCCGCCCGGCTATAGCCATAGCTCAGATTGTAAATGACCTTGAGGCATCACTACTGGTGATAGGCTCACACGGACACGAGGGGCTGGCAGACATAGTCTATGGCGAAACGATACAGGCTGTCAGGCATAAAGTGAAGTGCCCGGTACTGATCGTGTAAATGCATTTGATCAACCGCAAAAGGGCGGAAACGCAAAGGATATTATCAAATGCTGGCACATCTGACACCTTCTAGTCTTCTTACTTACTTTTTGCGAGCTGTGTTTTCTCATACCAGCTAAAGAATGCTTTCAGGCCTTCTTCGATATGAGTGGCAGGGCTGTAGCCGAGTAGCTGCTGTGCCTTGGTGATGTCTGCATATGTGCGCGGCACATCGCCCGTAGGGATCGGTTTGTGCTCCAGGTAGGCTTTGCGGCCTGTCACTTTCTCTATATGGCTGATGAGGTCGCTCAGTTTGACCGGATCATTATTGCCTAGGTTCAGGACCTCATAGCAATGGTCATGGTGAAGCACATAATTTTGAGATGCTATGATGCCACTCACGATATCCTTTACATATGTATAGTCGCGCGAGGTGCTGCCATCTCCGTACACGGTGATAGGCTCATCATTGAGTATGCTCTTAAAGAACTTGTGGATGGCGAGGTCGGGGCGCTGCCTTTCGCCATATACAGTGAAGAAGCGGAGGTTTACGATGGAGAAGCCATAAACATCGTGGTAAACTTTTGTGATCTTCTCGCCGCTCAGCTTGGTAGCGGCATAGATAGAGATGATGCGGTCTATGGCATCTGCCTCTGAGAAAGGTATTTTCTCATTCTCGCCGTATACTGAGGATGAGGAGGCGAACACCATTTTATTGACACCATTCCTGCGCATGGACTCGAGCAGATTGGTGGTGCCTTCTACATTGGAGCTAATGTAGTTCAGCGGATTCTCCATAGACGGGCGCACACCGGCCTTGGCCGCGAGGTGAATGACGATATCTATCTTATTATCCTGGAAAATGGAATCTATCGCCGCTGTATCACGGATGTCCCCCTCTACGAATCGGAAGTTGGATTTAGGCAGGAGGCCAGCGAGATTTGTTTCCTTGATGCTCCGGGGATAGAAGTTGTCAAAATTGTCTATGCCTATGATCTGGACATCAGCCTGGCCGGTCAGCGCATCGGCCAGATTGGAGCCTATGAACCCTGCTACTCCCGTGATAAGTATCGTCATTTGCGCTGTTTTTGATTTTCGCTCATGACGAACTTATAAAAACTTTCCAGCTTTTGTACATGAGTATCAAAGGAGAATTGTGCCTCGACACGCTCGCGGTTCTCCTTTTTGTAGCCCCAGCTCAGGATATCCGCCATCTGCTGCGCATAGGTGTCTATATCCCCCTCCCCGCAGAGCAGGCCATTGATACCATGCTGCACGGCCTCCGGTATGCCTGCGTGATAGGTGGTGAGCACCGGTAGCTCCATGGCCATGGCTTCTATCACCGCATTGGGTATGCCCTCCATATTGCCATTGGCGGCGGTGAGGCTATGATGGATAAACGCCGTAGCATTATCCAGATAAGGTATGATGCCGTCATGGGTCTGCTTGCCAGGAAAATCGACCAGATCAGCCAGTCCCAGGTCAGCAGCGAGTTGTTTTGTGGCCTCAAGTGTAGGGCCGGTGCCTATCAGGATCATTTTGATGTCGCGCCTGTGAGTAGCAGCGAGCATTTTTGCAAAAGCCCGCAAGGTGACCTCGTGGCCCTTTTTGTGCTCAAAGGAGCTGACCTGCACGAAGGTGGGTGTGGCAGGTGGGGTATAGTTTGTTTTCTTGAATCTATGAAGCTGGATGCCGGTATATAGTATCAGATGATCCCGGCGCACAGCTATGCCATTTTTCTCCAGGTTCTTTCTTAGCGCTTCGCAGACAAAAACAGGATATACATTTGGCATGGACAGTACCTGCTTCAGTTTTGCGGCGTATCGCTTGTAGCGCAGCTTGGAGGAGGCATCATAGCCACGGAAGTTTACAACAATGGGAAGGTCTGTTTTGACATTGTCAAACAGTTTGAAGCCCTCGTAGGCAAACTGGCAGTGGAGGATATCCGGCTGCTGCTGATCTATCAGCCCCTGCAGGCGCTGTGCAAAGCCGCTATCGCGCAGGCTGAAGTAAATGTCTGCATTCTCCAGGCGGGCCAGGATGCGGGTCTTGAGAGAAGAAACAGGGTAGTGCAGTACAGTAGTCGGAATGGTTTTGCCGGGATAGTCCTTATCCGCTACAAAACAGCCATAGTGTGCTTGTTGGTTTTTGGTAAAATACTCAACATCCTGACGGATAAAGGTACTGGCGTACGGACCATGATCTGAGAGGTAAAGTATCTTCATGAGTGGTGGGTTAGCCCCCCGGTACGCTCCAAAAGTAGTGTGGTCTCAGCAGGAATCGAACCTGCATCTAAAGTTTAGGAAACTTCTATTCTATCCGTTGAACTATGAGACCTTCCTGTATACGGGACGCCAAAA
The DNA here is from genome assembly GCA_964571705.1 of uncultured Chitinophagaceae bacterium. Lineage (GTDB taxonomy): Bacteria > Bacteroidota > Bacteroidia > Chitinophagales > LD1 > UBA1941. The sequence goes on along the minus strand of CAZNDJ010000021.1, from coordinate 36,211 downwards.
ATAAAAAATCCCGGACACTTTTTCAGGTGTCCGGGACTCTTATGGTTATATTTTAAAAATTACTTGACTGAGAAAGTCCTGGTAGCGATGCCGCCAGCCTTGAGGCTGATCCTGGCTACATAGGCGCCGGTAGTCAGGTGAGATACGTCTACCTGGCCATCAGTACCGTTTACTGCTGTAGTGGATACTGTGCGGCCCAGCATGTCTACTACATCTATGCTTGCCATATTGGCATCAGCAGAGATAGAGATCTGCGATGTGGCAGGGTTAGGGTAGAGACCTACCTTTACATTGCTCACTTCATTGATAGAAGTGAATGTAGGGCACTCTACCTGATAGAGGAAGAGGGCAGATTCGTTTTCTACGATATCCCTCTTGGCATTGTCAGTCTCCCATGGCACGTGTGGATCACCAGGGAAAGTATGGATCTGGTTAGTGATGCCGAGATTGTCCAGTACTGGCTTCATGGCACCAGCACCGCACATTACGATATTGGAAGCACCGCCGAGTACGCGGCCACACTGGTATGGTACGGTCTGATCGGCATCGCCCTGAGCGCTATACACCGGCTCATGGTCAGTCGCGTCGAGCAGGCCAGTGAAGAGAAGGGCGCCAGCCAGGTTGAGTACCGCCTTGGTGTTGGTGCTATAGCCAGGGTTGCCACTATTGCCATCAAAACCGCCTACACTGTTGAACGCAGACGTCAGGAGAGGGGTAGCCTCGCTGATGCTGGTCACGTAAGCGATGTGATTTGCTATGATAGCACCAGCAGACTCACCACCTAAAGCTATCCAGCTGGAGTCAATACCGTATGTAGCTGCATTCTTTTTGAGGAAGCGCACTGCCGCCTTGCCATCTGCTATAGACTTGATCACATAAGGATAGGCCGTATTGGAATCGCTCAGTGAAGCGATGCTCTGGATAGGCACGAGGCGATAATCAATAGATGCAGTCACATAGCCTCTCTTTGCAAACTCTCTGCAGAGGTAAGAGATGAAACCATCCTGACGGCTACCACCGTAGAAACTGCCACCGTGGATGATGAGGATAGCGCGCCTGTTTGTGGCTACGTCACCATGCGGCTGATAGATGTCGATATTCTGGGTAGTCACAGCCGGATCTGTATATACGACTGTGCTTGTGTCTACCTGTGAGAAGATCTTGCTATAGTAGCGCTGACCATCGCACTGCGCAGACGCAGACTGCATCCAGCCCATCGCGGTGATAGAGAGGAGTGCTGAGTAAAGAATTTTTTTCATAATGCTAATAGTTAGTTTAACGTTAAAGGATTATTAAAGTTAGAAAAAGCTATCTGATAATGCTACCATTTTCGGTAGAATTTTTGGGCACTGCAAATATGAGTTTGCCGGCGCTATCCTCTGCGAGGAGGATCATGCCTTTGGACTCTATGCCACGCAGTTTGCGCGGAGCGAGATTTGCTACTACGGATACCTGCTGGCCTATGAGGTCCTCTGGCTTGAAGTGCTCTGCTATGCCCGATACGATCGTGCGTGTCTCATAGCCGATATCTACTGTTAATTTTAGCAATTTATCCGCTTTTTCGACCTTCTCTGCCGCCAGTATCGTGCCTATGCGAAGATCTATTTTGGCAAAGTCGTCAAATGTGATCTCAGCCTTAGGGCCGGTACTTTCTTCCATCTTCTTTTTGTTTTCGGTAGCAGCAGGCGAAGCGGCCGGCTTTTTAGTTGCATTCAGTTTATCTATCTGCGCAGCTATCGGCTCGTCTTCTATTTTCTGATAGAGCAGGGCGGCTTTGCCCAGTGCATGGCCTACGGGCAGCAGGTCTGTGCGGCCTATATCCGTCCAGGTCAGTGCCTTGCCATCCAGCTGCGCCATTTCAAATATCTTCTGTGAGGTAAACGGCAGGAACGGCTCGCAGAGGATAGCCAGATTGGCTATAATCTGCAGGCCATCATAAAGGATAGCTGCGGTCAGTTCCTTATCTGTCTTGATGGTCTTCCAGGGCTCTTTCTCCGACAGGAGCTGATTGCCGTAGCGGGCTACATTCATGACCTCTGCCAGCGCTTCGCGGAAGCGGAAGTTTTCCAACGAGTCGGAAACCTTCTTGTGCTGCTCGGCGAGGAAAGCGGACAACTCAGGATTGTGACGACCCTGCGGTACTTTATTGTCAAAGAATTTATCGGTCAGGACCAGCACTCGGTTCACCAGATTGCCAAAGATGCCGACCAGCTCGCTATTGACGCGGGTCTGGTAGTCCTTCCAGGTGAATTCGGAATCCTTGGTCTCAGGTGCGATGGATGTCAGTACATAGCGCAGCTCATCCTGCTTGTCTTTGAAGTCCTGCAGGTACTCATGCAGCCACACTGCCCAGTTGCGCGAGGTAGAGATCTTATTTCCCTCCAGATTCAGAAATTCATTGGCAGGCACATTGTCTGCTACGATAAACTCGCCGTGCTCCATCAGCATCACCGGGAAGATGATGCAGTGGAAGACGATATTATCCTTGCCAATGAAATGAATTAGGCGCGTGTCTTTGTCCTTCCAGTATGTCTCCCATGTATCAGGCAGGAGCTCCTTGGTGGCAGAGATGTAGCCTATCGGTGCGTCAAACCAGACATAGAGCACTTTGCCGGTGGCACCTTCTATCGGCACCGGTACGCCCCAGTCCAGGTCGCGCGTCATAGAGCGCGGCTGCAGGCCATCACCGGCGTCGAGCCAGCTCTTGCACTGTCCGTAGACGTTTACCTTCCAGTCCTGGTGGCTGTCTATGTACTTTTCGATCTTCGGCTGCAGCTTGTCCAGCGGGAGAAACCAATTCTTGGTCTTGCGCAGGACGGGCTTAGAGCCGGAGAGGGTAGAGTGCGGATCGATCAGGTCAGTAGGAGAGAGGGACGAGCCACATTTCTCGCACTGGTCGCCATAGGCATTCTCATTGCCGCACACAGGACAGGTACCTACTATATAGCGGTCTGCCAGAAACTGCTTTGCCTCTTCATCATAATACTGATCAGTGACCTGCTCAGTAAATTTACCTTCATCATACAGCTTGCGGAAAAAGGCAGATGCCGTCTCTTTATGTGTCTCGCTGGAGGTGCGGGAGTAGATGCTAAAGTTGATGCCAAACTCTTTGAAGGCATCGCCCATTATCTTGTGGTATTTGTCTACTACCTGCTGTGGGGTGATACCCTCGCGGCGGGCAGAGACGGTGATTGGCACGCCATGCTCATCGCTGCCGCAGATGAAGACGACGTCCTTTTGATTGGCACGCAGGTAGCGCACATAGATGTCTGAAGGCAGGTAGCAGCCGGCCAGGTGGCCGATATGTACCGGGCCATTGGCGTAGGGCAGCGCTGCCGTGATGGTATATCTTTTCCAATTGCTCATATGCTGCGCAAATTATCACTTTCCCGTGATTTAGGTATATGAATCAACTCAGTACGTACAATGACCTTAGGAAATGTAGTTTCGGGGAAGCTTAACCGGTAGTGTGCGAGCCGGTCTTTTGCTCGCTGGCGCGCTGCTCTTTTTCCTTTCTGCGCTCGCGGTCTTTTTGTTCTTTGTGCTCCACTATCTTTTTGGCTACGCCAGCTACGATCTGTTCTTTCACAGGGCCCTTGCCGCCGTATTTTCTGCCATGGCGAAAGCTGTCAAAGTACATCTTGGTATATAGCGCAGCGATGGGGGCACAGCTGCCGTGGTCCAGGTCGCGGGCCACCTGGCGCAGGGTCACATGCTTTGCTCCCATTTTCTTCATCGCATTATAGGCAGTGATGGCATTGAGCGGAGTGACCTGATGGTCACTATCACAGTAGCAGAGCTGCACAGGTGCCTGCGGTACCCAGTCACAGAGGCTATTTTCCCGCAGGGCTACGCGTAGCGGATGGCTGCTGTCAGCTACAAAGGCTTTTAGGAAATCATCAGCTATCATATCCTTGGGGATCAGCGGGAGCTGCTTATCTATTGCCTTGATGCTATGCTGTCCATCAAAAAGAAGAGGCACCAGGGAGTCGTAAGGGTGCTTGTAGATCTTATTGATGTCAGGTACGAAGTGGTAAACCTCATTGAAGGAAGTAAGCAGGTATGGCAAATAATGCGGCCGTGAATAAGGATGAAACATCACCTCGCCCTGCACACCGCTCATGTCATAAGCGCCGCTCATAGGAGAGGAGGCGGTCACATGTAGTTTGTCTGCATACTTCTGTTCTATCAATCTGTGTGTGGCGAGAGAAGCGTGACCACCCTGCGAGTATCCTGTGAGGAATAGCTGGCCGCTGGTGCGCATATGGAGTGAGTCAGCCAGTTCGCGCGCTGCAAAGATCATATCTACGCCCGCCTGTGCCTCACTCTCCGCATGCTGGTAGAGGTGAAATTTATCTCCGGTACCGAGGCCGATGTAGTCTGGCTGCATCACCGCATAGCCATCCATAGCAAAGGCGAGGCAGATATTTTCCTCACCGCTGGGCTTAAGGTAGCGCCCGCGGCTTATGCGGGTGCCATGGTCGTAGAGTAGCTCGGCGACGGGCTTTTTTGCATCCCGGGGTACGTAGTAGAGGCCTGTAGCCTTGATCTCCGTACCGTCGTGCCACTTGGTATAGTAGGTGATATCGTAGATGTCTACGGTGTACCTGGCCGGCACCATTGATTTGGGTAGGTGTTTTTTCTCCAGATTGGATTGGAAGTCCTCCTTGGACACCGTCTGAAAAAGCGATATGGACACGATATGTGGCAGCGCAGATGCCGATAGAGCATACAGCGCCAGAATAAAGACAAAAAAGATTTTTCTCATAAAAATAGAATACCTGAAGGTAGTGAATCCCAAGGCATAAAGATGGTCAGGGTGAGGACTTTTAAGTAAAACTAACATACCGGCGGGGTGTATGTCTGCCGGCCGGTATGTCTGATTAGTATTTACTTTGCCCTATGCTACTACGTCCACCATACCTGTGTGCGGGAGATACGATAGTGATACTCAGTACCGCGCGCAAAGTCACTGTAGAGGAAATAACCCCGGCGATCCAGCTTTTTGAGAGCTGGGGGCTGAAGGTGCGCCTGGGTAAAACAATAGGCCTCGCCCATCATCAGTTTGCCGGCACGGATGCCGAGCGCGAAGCCGACCTGCAGGAGGCCGTGAGCGATCCGGATGTACGTGCCATCATGTGCGCACGTGGCGGCTACGGTACGGTACGCATGATGGACAATATAGACTGGACAGGGCTACTATCCCACCCTAAGTGGTTTTGCGGCTTTAGCGATATGACCTATATCCATGTGCACCTCAATCAGACACTCGGAGTACAAACGATGCACTCTACGGTGCCTGTATTCTTCCCTAAGAACACACCGGGGGCGATCGAGACTTTGCGCAAGCAGCTGTTTGGCGAAGAGGTGATATTTGATTTTCCGGCCCACCCACTCAATAGGAAAGGTACGGCGAAGGGGACACTGATAGGGGGCAACCTTTCTATTCTCTACAGCATCACGGGCACAAAATCGGGCTTTAATACAGCAGGCAAGATCCTCTATCTGGAGGATATAGATGAGTACCTGTACCACATGGACCGGATGATGATGAATCTCAAGCGCTCCGGCAAACTGCACGACCTGGCAGGCCTGGTAGTAGGAGGGCTGACAGATATGAAGGACAATGCGATCCCTTTTGGTAAAACAGCAGAGGAGATCATCGCGGAGCATGTGGCAGAGTTTAGCTATCCTGTTTGTTTTGATTTTCCCGCAGGGCATATAGCGGACAATAATACCATCGTGTTGGGCAAAGTGACCAGGATGGAAGTAGGCGATAATAGTGTCACCGTCAGATAATAGTGAATGATGTCTTATAACGGCATATTGGAGGTCCTGGTCACACTGCTGGGGTTGCTCTATATCATCCTCATCGCACTCGAGGTTCGGCTGGGCTGGATAGTAGGTGTGATAGGATCGGCGCTATTTGTAGCCAGCAATCTGCAGCAGCGCCTATATATGGATATGGTGCTGAATAGCTACTATGTACTGGCTGGTATCTATGGCTGGCTGGCATGGGGCAAACATGCGCATGCGAAGAAGCTGCGCATATCAAATATACCAAAGAAGCTGCTGCTGGGATTGCTGTCGGGGTGCTTTCTGCTTACTGTGTGCTTTGGCTATGGACTGAGCCACTTTACTAATAACTCGCTGCCTTATCTCGATGCCGGCGTCACGATATTGAGCTTTCTGGCTACGTGGATGTCTACGCGCAAGTACATCGAGAACTGGCTCATCTGGCTGGTGGCGGACCCACTGGCCATTATTTTGTATTACTACAAAGGAGCGCCACTGTATGCAGTGCTGTTTGCCATATACTCGGGCATGGCCCTGTATGGCTACATCTCCTGGCGCAAAGACCTGAAACATGCCGTATAGGATCGCTATCACCGGGCCGGAGTCTACCGGCAAGACCTCTCTGGTACGCCAGCTCGCAGAGCTGTACGATACTGTATATGTGCCGGAGTACGCACGCGAGTACCTCGACAAAAATGGCATGGACTATACACCCCAAGACGTACACAAGATGGCCCGCGGCCAGATAGAGCTGGAGCAGCAGATCCATAGCAAAGCAAACCAGGTGCTGTTTTCTGATACGGAGCTGATCAACTATAAGATCTGGCTGAGCCACAGTGGCTGGGAGGTGCCGTCATGGATCACGGAGCATATCCGCAAGCACCGCTATGACCTCTACCTGCTCACAGATGTGGACCTGCCGTGGGTGGCAGATGGCCAGCGCGCCAATCCTAATGACAGGGAGGAGTTGTTTCACAAATTTCAGGAGGAACTGGATGCCATAGAGGCTGACTATGCGATCATCTCCGGGCAGGGTATGCTGCGGCTGGACAATGCTATCAGTACCATAGAAGAGTACCTGAAGCTCTAGCGCTCTGCAGCCTGTTTGATCACCGGCCCGGTGCGCACGAGTACACTCTGCAGCTCTATCAGATCACCATTAAATACATCGGCGTCCACCTTCTGGTCGTAGCCCAGCATCATGGCCTTATCATTATGCTGCCAGAATAGCCAGTGCACCTCGTCGGAGATATTGATCTCATCTACATAGTAGTGCGCCACCCAGAAATAATGATCCGGGAAATCATCTGACAGGTAGTCCTCTATAAAGTTGATGTTGGAGTAGATGATAGGCTTGCAGCCGTATTTCTTCTCGAGCAGCTGAGACATGGTCTTGACGCCGTCTACTATTTCCTGTTTTGTTTTGCCACGTGTGTCCTCTATGTCTATCACAGGTGGCAGGTCGCCCTCATGGAGTGTGACAGAGGAGATGAAATTGTCAGCCTGGCGGCGCGGATCCATATCAGCCATATAGTAGTGATAGGCGCCGCAGAGCAGCTTGCGGTCGTGGGCATCCTCCCAGTTGCCGTCAAAGGCGGGGTCCTCAGACCAGGCGCCCTGAGTAGCTTTCATAAAGACGAAGGCAAAATTGACCGTGTCACCATCTACATCTACTGTGCGAAGGTTTTCCCAGTTGAAATCCTCCTGGTAGTGCGATATGTCTACACCATGTATGGCATAGCCGGCAGGGAAACTGATAGCCTGAAACTGACCCGGGTGCGGATGACGGAAGTGACGGCGGGCTATGCGGTACACTTTATAGCCAAAGCGGATCAGCGGCTTGTGGTAGTAGAAGATGGCATAGACCCCTGCTATGAATAGCAGAGATATGACCGCCGCCTGCCCCCATCTCATTTTCCGCTTTGCCATGTACTGTGATAAACATAACGGATATTTCGTTTTAGAGTATGTCAAAAAGCCAAAAACCTTCAGACGTTAAAAAGTCGTTAAAACCCGGAAAAAATATTTTTTGAATTAGTGTTTTCTAAATACCTTTAAACCACAATGAGAAAAGCTGCGGCGATATTGGCTCTCCTCCTCTATATCCTCTCCTCCTCCGGAGTGGCTATCAAGGCGCACTACTGCTGCGGCAAGCTCAAGTCGGTGAATCTGGTTCTCAACTCAGCTGATGAGAAGGAATGCAATAAAAAATGCTGCTGGGACAAGCTGGCCTTCTATAAAGTAGACGATACAGAAAACGCTACCAGCACTATCACCTTCAGCCCTTCTCTGGATAAGATATTCTACCAGGTCAGCTATATCGTAAAGACCTGTATCGAACCATATCCTACCACTACCTGCATCTCCGGCCTGGTGTGTGAGAATGCTCCGCCACCGGCACAGAAAGATATCCGCATCTCCATCCGCGTTTTCCGCATTTAGGATCTTTTGCCTTTGTAGTCCGTCTCATCTTAGTGTTGGGGCTGATAGCGTTTGTCTGAGTATTCAGCGCGCGTTTTTATCAAAAGCAAAAATGTAAAATGAAAAAGCATATCAAAATAATCGTACTCCTGATCGTAGTGGCTGTATCTGCCATAAATGCTACGACGGGAAGAAAACTCAGAAAAGATTCATTTAAAGTCTCAGGTAATTGTGGCATGTGCAAGTCCAATATTGAAGGCAGCCTGAAGGTGCCGGGAGTAGACGCCGCACTATGGAATCCTGACACAAAGAACCTGCAGGTAAAGTATGATCCTGAGTTGATCTCACTGGCGGAGATACATCATCTGATAGCCGCTGCCGGCTACGATACCGACACGGAGAAAGCAGATACAGCAGCATACAACAACCTGGAGAAATGCTGCCAGTACAGAGGTGGTAAAAAATGCAGCCATGAGTAAATGGATCTATCTGCTGGCAGCAGGTATGATCCCGGGTATTTCATTAGCACAAGGTTCTGCATTTGATACTACACAGCAGATGAATGCGGTGGAGGTCGTGCGCAAGCAGGCTACACGCATGGATCATGCAGTAGGCAATGTAGAGATCATCAACTCCGGTGCCCTGCTCAAAGATGCCTGCTGCAACCTCAGCGAAAGTTTTGTCAATACCGCATCTATAGATGTGACCTACTCTGATGCTGTGAGTGGGGCCAAGGAAGTGCGCATGCTCGGGCTGGATGGCGCGTACTCGCAGACGCTGATCGAGAATATCCCCGGCATACGCGGCATCGGCAATACGTTTGGTATGAGCTATATGCCAGGGCCATGGATGCAAAGCATACAGGTCAATAAGGGCGCGGGTAGCGTGGTGAATGGTTTTGAATCAGTAACCGGGCAGCTCAACCTGGAATTGAAGAAACCGCAGGCATCGGAGAAACTGTATGCCAATGTGTTTCTAAATCAAGACCTGCGTGCAGAGGCCAATATCTATACGGCGCAGAAGCTGAAGAATGAAAAATGGAGCACGATGCTGCTCACGCATGGCCAGTACAATTGGTTTGGGATGGACTTCAATCATGATGGCTTCCTGGACAATCCACTGGTGGGCGAGGGCAACATCATGAACCGCTGGACGTACCAGAATGGTAAAGGATTTATGTTTATAGCCGCAGCTGATGTGATGGGCGAGGATAGGAGAGGAGGACAGGTGAAGTATGATTTTGGCAAGGATAAGTATGCTCAAAATCTGTGGGGCATGCAGCTGCGCACCATACATACAGATGCATGGGCGAAGACGGGATTTACGCTGAATGAAAAATCCAGTATCGGCGTGCAGTACAAATACTACTACCATGATCAGTCTGGATTTGTAGGCCGGAGGGATTATCATGGTCGGGAGCATTTCGGGTATGTCAATTTTATCTTTCAGCATGAATACTCTGAGGCAGATCCGGATGACCTGATCAAGGTCGGCGCATCACTACAAACTGGTCAGACTACGGAGCGGTTTGATACGCTGGGCTACCGGCGCACGGAGATCATACCCGGCATCTTTGCAGAGGCCAGCTATGCCTACAAGCGTAAGCTGTCTCTCACGGGCGGTATGCGCGCGGACTATCATACACTGTATGGACCATTCTGGTCACCCAGGTTTAACCTGAAGTGGAATATCCTGTACTACCTGAGCCTGCGTATATCTGCGGGTCATGGCTATCATGTGCCGGTAGCATTTGCGGAGAACTATGGCCTGCTGGCTAGTAATCGCGATATCACACTGCAAAGCGATCTCCGTCCCGAGCGCGCGTGGAACTATGGTGCTAACCTGACCTACAAGTTCTTCCTGGACTTTCGCGAAGGATCTATCAGCGTAGATTTTTACCGAACAGATTTTACCAATCAGCTCATAGTGGATATGGAGGATGCACGCCAGCTCAAGTTTTATAATCTTTCGGGGAAGTCATACAGCAACTCAGTGCAGGCAGAGATTCAGTATGAGATCATCAAAAACTTTGATGTCAAGCTTGCTTATAAATTTGATGATGTAAAGTCAACTTATAGTGGAGTGCTGAAGCAGACGCCGTATCATCCAAGGCATAAGGGACTGGCATCGCTGGAGTATACGACAAAGAACAAGCAATGGCGCTTCAATACTTCCTTCACCTGGTATGGCAAAGCCCGCATACCGGATACCAGTCCTAATGATCAGGTAAACCAACGCCCGTTAGTATCAAAGGATTATTTTCTGATGAATGCGCAGATCACCTATACGCTCAAGAAGAAATGGGACTTCTACATCGGTGGCGAGAATATCCTGAATCAGACGCAGTCGGCAGCGATCATCGCTAATGATGCGCCCTTCAGCAAGCAGTTTGATGCGTCTATGATATGGGGGCAGATACGCGGGGCGATGGTGTTTGCGGGATTCCGGGTGAGTATCAAATAGCTTCTGTTTAACCGAAAAAGCGCCGGGACGCAAAATTGATTTACCGCAAAGGCGGAGAGACGCAGTGCAAAACGCAAGATGAACCGCAAAGGACGCGAAGAACGCAAAGGTTTTTTAATCTTCTTCTTCGCGTTCTTTTATTGAGGTGGGTCCGAGGATGATGACAAATTCACCGCGAGGCTCTTTTTTATTAAAGTGCTCCAGTAATTGCGAGGCAGTGCCGCGCACGGTTTCTTCAAACATTTTAGAGATCTCGCGTGTGATAGAGATGAGGCGCTCATCACCGATGAACTGCTGTATCTGCTCTAGTGTCTTGATGACGCGATACGGAGACTCATAGAGGATGATCGTACGCTCTTCCAGGGCAAACTTTTTGAAGAGCGTCTCGCGGCCTTTCTTGTGCGGGAGGAAACCCTCAAAGACAAAGCTGGATGTATCAAAACCCGAAGCGACGAGTGCTGGTACGAATGCTGTAGCACCGGGCAGGCACTGTACCTGTATGCCTGCGTCCATGCAGGCCTCTACCAGTATGTAGCCAGGATCTGAGATGCAGGGTGTACCACCGTCAGATACCAGCGCTATATCCATACCGGTAGCGAGCTGGTTTATGATAGGCTCGCAGGAGCGACGCTCGTTAAATTTATGATATGCCTGTAGCTGATTGCTGATCTGGTAGTGGTCCAGCAGCTTGCGTGTCTGGCGGGTATCCTCACAGAGCACCAGCTTGACCTCACGCAATATCCTCAATGCCCGCAGCGTGATATCTTCGAGATTGCCGACCGGGGTTGGGACGATGTAAAGCATAAGTTTTAGAGATTAGAGAATAAGGAATAGAGAATAGTATAATGCAATTTAGTTGGATAAACTTGCCTTGGCGGTTTTGATACTTGCTGTCAGCAATTTCATTATTTCCTCTCCATCTGTCCTAATTGAGTCATAAGCCGCTTTATCTATGTACTCTGTTTCAAACAGAAGTTCTAGCCAATACAAGGTTTCATTCGCTTCCTTGCTGGCAATACTCAGTTTATGGATAAAATCAAGCTTGGACTGAGCATACTCGGCCTCCCTCACCATCGCCCCTATTGCTGTACCTGAACGTAAGCATTGCTTACTCAGCACAAACTCATGATGTTCGTTACAGAGATGCTTATAGAGTTTGACTATTCTGATAGCAAACAACAGAGTCTTAGATTTAGTTATTTTGCTTTCGCTCACTATTCTCTGTTATCTACTCTCTATTATCTATTCACTTCTCCTCTACGATCTCATACTTGTAGCCTTCCATGATCGCGTTGGCGAGCAGTTTTTTGCAGGCTTCCTCGATGTGCTGGGTAGCTTCGTCTTTAGACTTGGCCGAGAGGCGGATAGTGATATGACGGCCTATGCGTACATCTTCTATAGAGGCAAACTCTATCTTCTGCAGGCTGGCTGCTACTGCTTTGCCCTGTGGATCGAGAAGTTCTTTGTGAGGCATCACATCTATTTCTGCTCTGAAATTCATATGGAGTAGTTGGTTTATTTATTGTTTGAGATGGGTAGTTTATTGCGTCCGGTCAGGTTTAGTACTACAGATGCGAGCACATATAGTACGATAGCCAGCGAAACGCCTGCAAATTTAAGCGCTGCCAGCAAAACTACGGTGGCAATTATAAACACGTACCTCACCTCATTGCCCGCCCAGCCGAAACTTTTGAATTTGAAGGAGAACATCGGTATCTCGGCTATCAGCAGGTAGCACAGTACCGCGGTGAGTCCAAAGAGCAGCAGAGGGCTGAGGATGACAGGGGAGAGGCCATAGTCATTGCGCAGGAAGACGAGCAGCAGGCCCATGACAAAGATGCTGCAAGCCGGGGTGGCCAGGCCGATGAATCCCTCTGACTGACGGGTGTCGAGGTTAAACTTAGCCAGGCGCAGTGCCGAGAAAAGTGTAATGAAAAAGCCCGGACTGCTGTAGAGCATGGTGAGCCAATCATTATTGAGCCCGGAGGAGCGGAAATAAAAGGTCATCAGCGTGTACATCACTGCGCCCGGCACTACGCCAAAGCTCACCACGTCTGCCAGAGAGTCCAGCTCCTTGCCGATGCCGGTGGGGCTGCTGACAAAGCGGGCAGCCATGCCGTCAAAGTAATCAGCGATCAGGGATATCAGCGTCAGGTATGGTACATACTGCAGTCCTTCGGATAACGTGCCTACCTGCGAACTGGGCGAAAAAATAAATACTAAAGCCATACAGCCTGCAAAGAGGTTAACGAGCGTTAGTATATTGGGTAGATTGAAAAGTTTCATCTAAAAATTTTATTAGGACGATTTGCCCCTCTTTAGGTAGGGACAGGTCGCGACCTGTCCCTGCACGCGTGGCGATTTACTTTTTGCTATTCATCAGTTCCTCTATCTCATCAGCCTCTACCGGTATGGTGGCCATGAGGTCAGTTGGTTTACCCTTTGTGATGAGGATGTTGTTTTCTATACGGATGCCTATCTTCTCCTCGCGAATGTAGATGCCAGGCTCGCAGGTCAGCACAGCGCCTGCCTTGAGTTTCGCGTAGCGGTCACCTATATCATGCACGTCTATGCCGAGGAAGTGAGCCGTGCCATGCGGGAAGTACTTCTTGAATAAAGGTGCCTTCGGGTCCTGCTTCTTTACCGCAGCCTTATCCAGTAGCTTGAGGCCTATCAGCTCAGACTCCATGATCTTGCCTACTTCCATATTAAAATCGTAGAGCACAAGTCCCTCGCGCATCATGCTGCGGGCTTCTTTCATTACGCGCAGTACGGCATTGTAGACCTCCTTCTGGCGCTTGGTATAGCGACCATCTACTGGGATGGTACGGGTCAGATCAGCATTGTAGTTGGCATATTCAGCACCGCAGTCCAGCAGGAGCAGGTCGCCCTTTTTGCACTGCTGGTCATTGCTCACGTAGTGGAGTACACATGCACTTTCGCCGGAGGCGATGATCGGCTCATAGGCATGGCCGGTGGCGCGGCGGCGCAGGTACTCGTGAGAGAGCTCGGCCTCTATCTCATATTCCCAAACACCCGGTTTTACAAATTTCAGCAGGCGGCGGAAACCCTGCTCAGTGATCTCGCAGGCTTTGCGCAGCAGGGCCACTTCATACTCAGATTTTACCGTGCGCAGGCCAGCCATGATAGGCGCTGAGCGGTAAAAGTTGTGCAGCGGGTAGCGGCCTTTCAGCTTTGCAGCAAACTTGAACTCACCGGACTCTGTCGTGTCGCCGCTGCGGTCATTTTCGTTGGTATTCAGATAGACATTTTGGGCCTGATAGAGAAGGCTCGGCAGGGCAGAGGCAAAGCCATCTGACCAGCGCACTTCTTTCACACCCGATACTACTGTGGCTTCCTCTTTGGTCAGCTTATTGCCCTCCCAGGTGCGGATATGCTCATCTGTACGGCGTACAAACAGCATCTCACGCCACTCTGCTACCGGTGCATCCGGGAAAAGCACGAGGAAGGTATCCTCCTGATCTACACCCGTCAGGTAAAAAAGATCCGGATTCTGGCGCCACTTGTAGCTGGCGTCAGCGCTGCGGGTCATCAGATCATTGGACACAAAGATGGCGATGGAGTTTGGCTTCATCTGCTTCGCAAAGTTTTTGCGGTTCAGTACAAAAAGCCGGCTGTCTATCTTATCGTATTTCATGTTAAATTTGAGATATGTGATGGCAAATGTAGGTAAAGCCGTCTAAGATTAAAGTCAGGACGCTGAGTTTGTTCTTTTTTTTACATTTGCGAACCTCTACTCAAAAACAAAAGGAAAAGTATATGGCAATAGTGGGCCACAAAAACCAGAATGTAGATCTCGCATCTGTAGGCATCAAGGATACTAAAACGCAATATTGGAACCTGACTCCTGAGGAGCTCATCGAAGAAACGATAAAGAGGGGGCAAGGTGTCCTGAATGATACCGGCGCCCTGGCAGTAGATACCGGTGAGTTTACCGGTCGGTCGCCCAAGGATAAGTTCATAGTAAAAGACGATGTCACAAAGGACTCTGTGGACTGGGGTAGCTCATTCAATACTCCTATCACTCCGGAGCAGTTTGATGCACTATATAATAAGATCACTGCCCATCTGGCTGGCAAGGACGTATTCGTACGTGACTGTGTGGCCTGCGCGCACGAGTCATATAAGCTGAATGTACGCGTGGTAAACGAGAACCCTTGGGCCAATATGTTTGCCAATAACATGTTCCTGCGCCCGAGCAAGGATGAAATATCAAAATTCAACCATGACTGGCTGATCGTACAGGCTCCGAGCTTCCACGCGGAAGGGGAGAAGGACGGTATCCGCCAGCATAACTTTACGCTGCTCAACTTTACCCGCAAGGTGATCATCATCGGTGGCTCTGCCTATACTGGTGAGATCAAGAAAGGTATCTTTGGCGTGCTGAACTTCGTACTGCCTCACGACCGCAAGGTACTCAGCATGCACTGCTCGGCCAATCAAGGCAAGGACGGTGATGTAGCCCTCTTCTTCGGCCTGTCCGGCACTGGCAAGACGACCCTCTCTGCCGATCCTAACCGCCCACTGATAGGTGATGACGAGCACGGCTGGGACAGCAACTCGGTATTCAACTTTGAAGGTGGCTGCTATGCCAAGACCATAGACCTCTCTGCGGAGAAGGAGCCGGATATCTTCCGCGCCATCCGCCACGGCGCTATCCTGGAGAATATTGAATTCATAGGTGACAGCCGCACGGTAGACTATACCAGCAAGAAAAAGACGGAGAATACCCGCGTATCGTACCCGATCAACTTTATAGAGAACGCCCTGCCGGTATCCCGCGGTGGAGAGCCTCAGAATATCTTCTTCCTGACATATGATGCCTTTGGCGTACTGCCTCCGATCTCTAAGCTGACCGTAGGCCAGGCCATGTACTACTTCCTTTCTGGCTTTACCTCCAAAGTGGCTGGTACTGAGGTAGGTGTGGTAGAGCCACAGACTACTTTCTCGGCTTGCTTTGGTGCGGCATTCCTCCCGCTACATCCGGCAGACTATGCCAAGCTGCTCGGTGAGAAGCTGAATGAGAAGAGCCATATCAATGTATGGCTGCTCAATACCGGCTACGTAGGTGGTAGCTACGGAGTAGGCAAGCGTATGAGCCTGCCTCATACCCGCGCCCTGATCACTGCAGCCCTATCTGGCAAGCTGAATGGCGTCCAGTACGCTGCACACCCTGTATTTGGCGTATCAGTACCGCAATCCTGCGAAGGTCTGCCGTCAGAAATACTGGATCCGCGTAATACATGGGCTGACAAGGCCGCCTATGATGCGAAGGCTAATGAACTGGCTATCCAGTTTAACAAAAACTTCGAAAAATACGCCTCTCAGGCATCCGACGAGATCAAGGCTGCTGCTCCTAAGGTGGAAGCTAAGGCAGTCTAAATCAAGCATCTAAAAAAACGATAATACCTCTTTCTAGCTGACTGGGTGTACATTTCTGTGTGCAGTATGTGTTTTTTGTGGGGCACTTTTGACCGAAGAAATGGCCGGATTGGCACTTTTATTTGACATTTAGGAACTGCGAACGTATATTTGGGCCATTAACAAGTAAAAGTGTGTATATACTGTTTACAAGTTGACGTGCTGATTCCAAACCCAATTACACAAAGCCTTGAATAAGACCTATTTACTAGTTCTATCTACTCTTGTCCCTCTCCTGCCTGGCGCCGCTCCTTTTGCGCCAGAGTATTCGCTATACCAATCTAAGACACACTCAAATTCGAATATGATGAAGAAGTTTACTTCCGTATTTCTGACATTATTCTTTGTGGTTTTTACCCTGGGCTCCTATGCGCAGAAGTCTGCCTCCCATGTAGGTGATGTAGATCCTGTGATACAGGCCTCTGTGAAAAATACCCTGCGGGCTACTACCAACATGATCTGGTTTGAAAAGAATGCGGGCCAGTTCAATAATCCGGATGTACTATATGGCTTCCGTACTGCTTTTGGTAGCATGGGTGTGTATGAGAATAAAATTCGTATCGTGACCAACCAGAAGGAATGGGACGAGCAGGAAAATGAGGCTGAAGAGGCTAATGAGCCAATGCCACTCCAGATCGTAGACCTGACATTCCCAGGATCTAATGGCAAGTGGACTGTAGAGCCTGGTACAGTATCATCTGTAGTGGGTACTTATTATAAGAGTACTGACAAAAACGAAAAAGGCATCAAACCAGTGATCTATAATGAGATCACCTTAAAGAATGTGTATCCTGGTATCGACCTGCGTCTGTACTCTGGCCAAAGTGGTGCTATGGAGTTTGACTGGATAGTGAGCAAGGCGGCTGACTACAGTAAGATCAAAATGCAGCTCACCGGACAGGACGCACTGATCGTAGAAAAGGAGGGTAACCTGACTATCAAAATGCACGAGAATAACATGACCCTCGTGATCCCGGAGACCTTCCAGACCATAGGTGGCAGCAAGAAACAGTTTAAAACCAGCATGGTAAAGGTAGGTGATAACACTCTCGCCTATCAGGTAGAGGCTGGCTTTGACCCTGCACAGCCGCTGGTCATAGACCCGGTGATGATGTGGTCTACCTATATGCACAACGGCTCCTCGTCTTTTGATGAGTACCTCTATAGTATCGCGTCTAACACTGCCGGTGAGGTATATTGCGCAGGCTTTACTAATGAGGCTTTGAGCGTGACCTATCTGAATAACGTATCTGCAGGTTATTCCAACGCATTCAGCACAAATCCATCTACTGTCCTCTATAAACTGAATGCTACGGGTACTAACATCCTGGCATGGACCATGACCGGTGTGACTGGTGCGGCTAACTTCCCATCCGACCTCGATATCTTCCCTGATGGTCGTATTCTCCTGGCATATACCCAGGACGTAGTTCAGATCTTTAGCGCGACACTGGCTGCCAGGTCATACTCCGGCTCTATCAGCTCAGCGGTACCAGCCAATGCTAACGCTAATGTGGCCTATCAATCGGTGGTGGCCATAGATAATTCGACTTTCTATGTGAGCGGTACATGTACCTCCGCCTTTTCAAATTCTGTCATAGGTGGTAGTGCTCCTGATAATACATTTGCAGGTAGCTCTGAAGGTTTCATCATCAGGGTGACCGGTGCGAGTGGCACAAGCCTTACAGCCAGCTGGGGTACTTACGTAGGTGGTAATAATAACGAGACATTTGCGTCTATAGCCTGCTCTACAGATAAAACCAAACTAGCCTTTGCTGTACATACAGTAGTAGGAGCTACCTATCCGAGCCTGGTCAATGCTGTGGACAATACCATAGCTGGTACTACTGAGGTACTGGTTGGATCCCTGACGATCAGTTCTACACCACAGACATCATTTACCATGTTCTCCTACCTGGGCGGTAGCAGCTCTGAGGGTCTCGCCTCATACGCCCTGGCATCAGGCTATCCTCAGGGTGCTGACAAGGCTGTCGTTTGCGCAGACAATAACTATTTCTATGTAGGCTATAACACCTCGTCTACAGATATACCGGGCACCACCGGCGCAGTACAGAATGTCAACAAAGGAGCTATGGACCAGGTACTGGCCCGTATCCCGTGGAATGGCTCCGCCGGCACAGGTTTCGTAGAGACCTATAATGGTGGTGGGTCTGATGATCTGGTAGGTGGTATCGCTGTTGACTTCCGTAGCAGCAACGTGCTCCTCTTTGGTACGACCACTTCTACAGATTATCCAGCCAATAATACTACACCAGCCAGCCCTTACTATCAGAATACCTTTGGTGGTATAGTAGATATCAGCTATGCCAGCTTTAACAATGGCTTGTCAGTACGTACATATGGCACCTACCTGGGTGGCTCAGAAAAGGACTACATGGGTAGTACCGGTGTACTGAGGGGTAGCGGTCACCTCTTTTATAACAATACCAATGGCCTCGTATATATAGGTACGACCATCCACTCTGATGAAAACTCTGTACCTCATCAGTGGATCACCGATGTACCGGGTTTTGATAAATCCATCCCGGCACAGACTGCGGGCAAAGACAACCATTTCATCTTTGAATGGAATGCAAACACTTTTGACTACGGTGACGCTCCTGTAGGATATGACGGGTCTAATGCTGCCCGGTCGGCCCTGACAGACAAGATACGCCTGGGCCTGACGATAGACGCCGAAACTGCAGCCCTCAACTCTGCGGCCGCTACCGGTGATGATGCCAGCAATACAGGCTCGGCAGATGACGAAGACGGTGTGGCAGTGATACCTACTGCTACTACTGGAGCTACTACCTATTCTATCTCTGTATCGTATCTGAATAATACAGGAGCCACTATCAACCTTCGCGGATGGATCGATGCGAATGGTAATGGTGCATTTGATGCTGCAGAATCTGCTGTAGTGAGTGTGCCTACCAGTGCATCACAACAGACGGTGACCCTCAATTTTACGGGTCTGCCAGTATTCGTCTATGGTACAGGTAAGACTTTCCTGCGTGTGCGTATAGCAGATGCTACCCTGAATACTACAGATGCGCAGGGTGAAATCGGCGCTGGTGAGGTAGAAGACTACCAGGTATGTATCAAGCCAACTGCCGGTGCAGACCAGCAGGTGTGTCTCGTGGGTACAGCTACCATGGCAGCCTCAGGTACAGGTACCTGGACGGCACGTGCGGGCAACCCTGGCTCTGCGACCATAGCAAGCGCTACTAATCCGACTACTACTATATCTGGGTTCAGTACTACCGGTACATACGGTTTCGTATGGACCAACTCTACTGGCTGCTCAGATACTGTGATCGTGACTGTGACTACGCAGCCTGGTGCGGTGACCATCACTCCTGCTACCGCTAATATATGTGTAGGTAGCAGCATCAGCCTGACGGCTAATGTGAGCCCGGCGGGTGGTACTTTCCAGTGGTCGCCACTGTCTAATATCACTCCGGCTGCAGGCAATACTGCCACAGTATCTGTAAATCCGGCTACTACACAGACATATAATGTAGTGTACACGCTGAGCGGCTGTACCTCGGCTGCCAGCAGGCAGGTGACCGTATATCCTGTGGTGAGCTCAGACGCAGGTCCTAATCAGACATACTGCTCTAACGTATCTACTACTATCACGCTCGGAGGCTCGCCTACCGCTGCTGGTGGATCAGGGAGCTTCACATACGCATGGTCTCCGCCTACCCGACTGAGCAGCACGTCTGTGGCCAATCCGACCATCACCTCTGTGGTGTCAGGCACTACTACATATTATGTGACCGTGACTGACAATGTGACTGGCTGTACGTCTGTGGACTCAATGACGCTGGTCATCAACCCGGCTGTGACAGTGAGCATCGCGCTCTCTGACACAGACCTCTGCCTCGGCCAGGTCACGACACTCGCAGCGACGGGTACACCTGCTGGTGGTATCTATACATGGAGCCCTACAGTGGGTATGACCCCGGCAGCGGGCAATACGGCTTCTGTAGATGTAGCTCCTTCTGCAAATCAAACTTACACCGTACTCTACTCACTGGCAGGCTGTACCAATACAGCTTCCCGCAAGGTAAATGTATATCCTACAGTAGGTGCAGATGCAGGTGCTGACCAGACATACTGTCTGCCGGTATCTACTACTATCACTATAGGTGGCAGCCCTACTGCTACTAGTGGATCTGGCACCTACACATATGCATGGTCTCCATCTACACGACTGAGCAGCGCGGCTGTAGCTAACCCTACTATCACCAGTGCAGTGGCCAGCAACATCGAATACTATGTGACCGTGACAGACAGCAAGTCTGGCTGTACAGCGGTAGACTCGATGAGACTGACCATAAACTCTCAGGCTACTGTGACCATCACCTCGCCAGATACCAACCTCTGCGCAGGACAATCTACTACACTGACTGCGACAGGACTCCCAGCAGGTGGTACTTACAGCTGGAATCCTACAAACTTTATGACTCCGGTAGCTGGCAATACAGCAACTGTAACTGTAGCGCCACCTAGTAACCAGGCCTATCAGGTCACCTATGTAGCCTCAGGCTGTAATGGCACAGCTACTAAGACGGTGAATGTGGTGCCAGCAGTGGTAGCGCATGCCGGTGGCAATCAGACCTACTGTATGCCATATGCAAGTACGATCACACTGGGTGCGAGCCCGACTGCTACAGGGGGTTCAGGTAGTTTCTCATATGTATGGTCTCCATCTACCCGCCTCAGCAGTACTACTGTAGCCAATCCTACGCTGACATCTAACGTGGCCAGCACCGTGACATACTATGTGACTGTGACAGACAATGTCTCTGGCTGTACCTCAGTAGACTCTGCAGTGATCACACTAAATCCGGCTGTCGTAGCCAATGCAGGATCTGCTACATCGGTATGTAATGGACTGGGCGTGACCCTGGGCGGTAGCCCTACGGGTAGCGGTGGCACAGGTACACTGAGCTATAGCTGGTCTCCTACAGGTGGCCTGAGCAGCTCTACTGCTGCCAATCCGGTAGCTTCTCCTACAGTACTGACTACCTATACTGTGACCGTGACAGACACCAAGTCTTGCAGCGCGACGAGCTCTGTGACCGTGACTGTCAATCCTACACCATCTGCTAATGCAGGACCTACACAGTTCCTGACTGCATGTAGTGCTGCATCTGTGACCATAGGTGGCACACCTACTGCCTCTGGCGGTACTCCAGGCTATACTTACCTGTGGAGTCCAGTGGGTGGCCTCAGCGCGGCTACCTCGGCCAATCCTACAGTGAGCCAGATAGGTTCTAATGCTACCTATACAGTGACCGTGACAGACTCTAAGGGCTGTACAGCCACTGCCTCTGTGAAGGTGAATGTGACAGGCTCTACCCTGCAGGTAGACGCTGGGGTGAATGCCAGCTATTGCGCAAACAGTGGCGGCAGTACGACACTCACAGGTACAGTGACAGGTGGTACAGCGCCGTTTACATATCAGTGGTCTCCGGCTACAGGTCTTTCTTCTACCACGGCAGTTTCTACTACAGCCAATCCATCTGCCGCCGGTAGCTATCTTTATACTATCAATGTAACTGATAACAATGGCTGTAATGCCAGCGATACAGTACGTCTGGATGTATGGCCTGCTGTAGTCGCCAGTGCTGGTACACCTGTATCTATTTGTAATGGAAGCTCGGTAACAATAGGTGGCAGCCCGACTGCCTCAGGTGGTACTGCCCCATTTGTATATGCATGGGCTCCAGGTACTGGTCTCAACTCTACGGCAGTAGCAAACCCTGTAGCTAATCCAACAACTAATACAACTTATAATGTAACCGTGACCGATGCTCACAGCTGCTTTGCGAGCAGCTCTGTGCTGGTGACTGTAAACAGTAATCCAATAGCCCACGCTGGCAGCAATCAGACATACTGTCTGCCTGTCACGTCTACTATCACGCTGGGGGCAGCATCGACTGCTACCGGTGGCAATGGCACTTATACCTATACATGGTCACCAGCTACCGGATTGAGCAGCTCTACTGCAGCTAATCCGACTGTGACCGTGAGCGGTGCAGGTAGTACCAAATACTATGTGACCGTGACGGACGGAAACGGATGTACAGGTGTAGACTCTACTATCCTTACTATATTGTCTCAGCCATCCGTAAGCGTGATAGCTGCTGATACAGATATCTGTACCGGACAGACTGCTACCCTCACTGGTGTAGGCAGCCCAGCTGGTGGTACTTATCAGTGGTATCCTTTGATCAATATCATTCCGTCTACGGGCAATACTGCCTCTGTAGATGTAAATCCTACTGCTACGCAAACTTATTTTGTGGTGTACACACAGGGGTCTTGCAGTGATACTGCGGCCAAGACTGTACGTGTATACTCGAATGTACTCGCAAGTGCGGGTCCAAACCAGACATATTGCCTCCCTGTATCATCTACTATCACCCTGGGTGGTGTGCCATCTGCCTCTGGCGGATCTGGCAGCTACTCATATGCATGGTCGCCATCTGGTAGTCTGAGCAGTGCTACTGTAGCCAATCCTACAGTATCTAGCGTAGTGGCTGGTACCACTGTGTACTCTCTGACCGTGACAGACAAGACGACTGGCTGCCAGGCAGTGTCTACTATGACGCTGGTGATCAATCCTACTGCTACAGTGACTATCGCACCTGCTGATACGGATCTGTGTACTGGACAGAGTACTGTGCTGACAGCAGTAGGTAGCCCAGCTGGTGGTACTTATCAGTGGAGCCCTACATTTAATATGAGCCCGGGAGCAGGTAATGCTGCGACAGTAACTGTAGCTCCATCTGGTACACAGCGCTATCAGGTGACCTATACAGCCAATGGCTGTGCAGGATCTACAGCTGTGACTGTGAATGTGTACCCTCGCGTGGTGGCTCACGCCGGTATAGACCAGGCATTCTGTCTGCCATATTCTGGCAATATATTCCTCGGATCGAGCTCTGCTGCTACCGGTGGCTCCGGCAGCTATAGCTACCACTGGTCTCCGACAGCTAATCTTAGTGACTCTGCTGCACCTAATCCAATCGTAGCTAAGGTCAACACCAATACCGAGTACTACCTGACAGTGACAGACAATGTCACAGGCTGTACAGCGGTAGACTCATCTCGCCTGGTGATAGATACCCACGCTACTCTGACTATCAATAGCTCTGATACTGACCTTTGCTTTGGCCAGACCACTGTGCTGACCGGAGTGGCAAATCCGCTCGGAGGTACCTATCAGTGGATACCTATCGTGTACCTCTACCCAGGTACTGGTACTACAGCATCTGTGACTGTAGGTCCTGTCACCAGCCAGCTGTATGAACTGGTTTATACCAGAAATGGCTGTCAGGATACAGCCTACAAACTCGTAAATGTATATCCTACCGTAGTAGCCGACGCAGGCCCTGACCAGACTTTCTGTCTGCCTCACTCTGGTACAGTCACTATCGGTGGTAGCCCTACGGCTTTTGGCGGTTCGGGAGCCTTCTCATATGTGTGGTCTCCATCTACTAATCTGAATGATACCTCTGCTTCTAATCCGGTACTCACATCACTGGTAGCTGGTACATATAAGTACTATGTGACAGTGACTGATAACAGGTCAGGATGCAGTTCTACTGACAGCGTGACACTGACTGTTTCGCCGAGTGTATCGGTATCTGCTACAGCGTCACAATACAACATCTGTGGAGGTGGTACCTCTACCCTGACTGCTGTGGGCACACCAGCCGGGGGCAACTATCAGTGGAATCCTATCATCGCGATGAATCCGGCCAATGGAAATTCGGCCGTGGTGAATGTGACTCCAAATCCTGGAACCCAAACATACTTCGTTTACTATGACCTGAATGGCTGTCGTGACACAGCATCAGTACTGATCAATACCTATCCGCAACCAGTGGTAGATGCTGGTCCGGATCAGTCTTACTGTCTCCCTGTGACATCTATAGTACGCGTAGGTGGCACTGCTACGGGTGGCTCTGGTAATTTCTCATACCACTGGTCTCCTGCAGCTAATGTAAATGATAGCACTATCGCTAGGCCACGTGTGACTCAGCTGACCACTGCGGGTACTACTACCTATACTGTGACCGTGACAGATCTGATCACAGGCTGTATAGCTGTAGATAGCGCCAAGGTCACGCTGAACGTGAAGCCGACTATCGCTATCACGTCACCAGATACTAATCTTTGCTTCGGACAGAGCACTACGCTGACAGCTACAGCTACACCAGCTGGTGGCAACTATCAGTGGTCACCTACCGGCAACATCACCCCGTTTGCTGGTAATGCACCTACTATCACATTTACCCCTACTGGTATCGGAAACTTTAACTTCCGCGTGGTCTATGGTGACCTGACCAGCTTCATCACCAATGATGGAGATACGCTCATCGTTCCTACGGGCTGCTATGACACAGCATATCAGACCGTGCATGTGTACTCTACTCCGGTGGCTCATGCAGGAGGCAATAAGGCTTACTGTATGCCAGTATCAGGCACCATCGCACTGGGCGATACACCTACAGCGACAGGTGGCTCCGGACGCTACACATATACATGGACTCCTTCATTCGGCCTGAGTGACTCTACAGCGGCACATCCGCTGGTAGCAGATACAGCTACTCTTAATATTGTCTACCACCTGACTGTGACTGATACCGTATCCGGCTGTACTGCTACAGACTCAGCTCGTATCACTATCAATCCTCAGTCTACCGTATCTATATCTTCTGCTGATACAGACCTGTGCCAGGGTCAGAATACTACATTGACTGCCGTCGGTGCACCTCCGGGTGGCACATACCTGTGGAGCGGACCATTCATCACACCAGCTGCGGCCAATACTGCAAGCATCTCGGTGGCTCCTACAGGTACTCAGACCTACACTGTAGTATATACACTGTCTAATTGCAGTGCCACAGCATATAAAACAGTTCGTGTTTTCTCCAGCCCTATAGCTAATGCAGGACCTGACAAGGCTTTCTGTCCACCTACTACATCTACGCAGATAGGTCAGGTGGCTACCGGCGGATCAGGTAGCTATACATA
This sequence comes from uncultured Chitinophagaceae bacterium, assembly GCA_964571705.1. Taxonomy (GTDB): domain Bacteria; phylum Bacteroidota; class Bacteroidia; order Chitinophagales; family LD1; genus UBA1941. Next base: position 11,029 of record CAZNDJ010000021.1, on the reverse strand, counting down.
CCTCTGGGCATCTAGTCCGGCTGGATTTACCTCTACCAGTGCTACACCTACAGTGACTCCTACGGCTGGCACTACTACCTACTATGTGACCGTGACAGATGCTATCAGTGGCTGTACGGGTGTAGACTCAGTGGTAGTGATCAAGCGCTCCGCACCTCCGGTAGATGCCGGTGACGACAAGGGCATATGCGCAGGCGGCTCTACACAACTCATCGCTACAGGCGCCCTGACCTATCAGTGGACCCCTAATGGTGGTAGCATGATACCTTCTAATGGTACGTCCCAGACCGTGACAGTGGCACCTACCACTGCTACTACATACACTGTGGTAGGTACTGATATCTTCGGCTGTACAGCCAGCGATACAGTGCGTGTCAATATTTCTCCAAATCTGGTCGTATTTGTACCATCCATAGTAATGTGCCAGGGCGATACTGCAGGCCTCAGGGTAAACCTGACCGGAGCCAACTATCGCTATCAGTGGTCACCTACAGTAGGTATCACTTGCAATACCTGTGCATATCCATTGGTATCTCCGGCTACTATCAATAACTTCTATACCGTAACTGTTACAGATACTATTACAGGATGTACTGGTACCTATACTGATACAGTGACCGCGCATGTCAGGCCGCAATCTCATTTTGTAGCTGATATCGTGTGCGCGGGTAGCCCGGCTACTTTCCACGACCAGTCATCATCATCTGATGGCGCTATCACTGGTTGGTTCTACAATTTCGGTGATACTACTACTACTGCTGATACATCAAATCTTCAGAACCCTAGCTATACATATCCATACTATGCGAGCTCATATGACGCATACCAGATGGTGACTACAGTCTACGGTTGCTCTGATACTTCTCACTTCCAGGTCACAGCACACCCTCCGGTGATACCTACGGCCGGACCTGATACTATTATAGGCCAGGGCAATAGTGTCGTACTGAGTGCGACCGGTGGTACTTCTTATATATGGAGCCCTGCTACAGGACTGAGCACGCCTACCTCATCTAATCCGGTAGCTACACCAAATGTGACGACTACGTATTATGTCACGGTTACCAATTCGTTTGGATGTATAGGCAGGGACTCTGTGAAGGTGACAGTAGTACTGCCTCCGGATGTGACTGCCGGACCTGATACATTTGTCTGTACAGGTAGCCCTATTGTACTGAAGGGCTTCTCTAAGGCTGTCGGTGCTACATATCAGTGGTATTCGATTCCACCTATGTATATCGATACGCCTACTAATGTACAGCCTACAGTAGTGCCTCAGTTCCCAGGTATATATACTGTGGTGCTGAAGGTGACTTACTTCCGCAGCGGCATCTATGTCAGTGCGTATGACACGATGTACCTGACGGCTAACCCTGTGCCGGTCATCACTGCTAACCCTGACTCTGCGAATGTGTGCAGTGGTACAGCATACCATATCAACTTCAGCTCATCTCTGCCTAGTACTACTATCACGTGGATCGCGAGCAACGGTACATCAGGCACTGGCAATGTGCCAAACACAACAGTGATCAATAGTGGTACTACAGATTCATTGATATACTATACTGTAGTAGGTACCGAGCCAGGTGGCTGTACTGATACTACCATTGTACCGGTAGTAATACGACCGATACCGACTATAGCGAAATCGGGCTTCCCTGCAGAAATATGCAGTGGTGCTACTTTTGCTGGTACAGTGACTACCAATATACCGGGAGCGACCATCACATGGAGCGCTTCTACCGGCCTCAATGGTACTGGTGGCACTATCAGCCAGATACTCAATAACCTGAATCCAACGCCGCAGACAGTAATATTCTCGTTCACCTCTACTTATGGCTCATGTTCATCTCCTGTGCTGTATGATACAGTAGTGGTCAATCCACTGCCTACGGCAAATGCAGGTCCTGACCAGACCATACCAGCATGTAGCACCGACAGCATTCAGCTGGGAGGCGCACCTACTGCTAATGGTGGTGTACCAGGCTATACTTATCAGTGGTCTCCGCCTACAGGCATCACTGGCTATACTACATCTGCCAATCCGTACCTGAAACACCTGGGTGCAAACACCACCTATACTGTGACTGTGACAGACTCTAAGGGATGTACGGCTACCGATCAGGTGACTGTACGAGTGACTCCGGCTACGCTGGCTATCTCTGTGAGTACGAATGGTCCGGCCACCTGGTGCGAAGGCACAGGCGGATCGGTAGACCTGACCGTGAATGTAACAGGTGGTACCGCGGGATATACCTATCTGTGGACTCCATCAGCATTCCTGTCTGATACCACTACTCAGGTGACTACAGCCAGCCCTGATGCTGCTGGTTCTTACCCTTATACTATTCTCGTGACAGATGCGAGCGGCTGTCAGGCCAGCGCCACACGTACTATCGTAGTGAAGCCACTGCCTCGCCCAGTCATCGTAGGGCTCAACTCTAACTACTGTGCCAGCTCTCCTCAGGTGCCTCTGGTGGCATCTATATCAGGCGGTACCTGGTCAGGTGCTGGTGTGATCAATACAGGTTCTGGATATGTATTCCGTCCGTCACTGGTCGGTGCAGGTTCGTACCTGATCACCTACACTGTGACTCAGAGCGGTTGTACACACGATACTTCGCAGATCGTGACTGTAGATCCACTGCCATCAGTGAGCATCGCCGGAAACAATCCTACCTATTGCACATTTGATGGTGTAGATACCTTCACAGGTACACCAGCAGGTGGTACATGGTCCGGACCGGGTATCAATGCTGCTACGGGTATATTCAACCCGGCGCTGGTATCAGTACCTAATAACATCTCTACGGTAGTAACTATACGCTATCGCCTGACAGGTGGTGGTACCGGCTGCAGCGATTCAGCTTCGATCAATATTACTGTTTACAAGTCGCTCCCTGTCAATATCACAGCATCTGCTGATACGACATGCCAGGGTGGTGCCATCGTGCTGACACCTGGCTATCCTGCTCAGCCGATAGCTAATAACATACAGTGGTATGATGTGAATGGCACATTTATCACCAATAGCCTGAACCCTATCACTGTACGTCCTACACGTCCTAATCATGGGTACGTAGCAGTAATATCTTCTCTGCAGGGCTGCTCCAGCAGGGATACGATCACGCTGCATGTGAATCAACCTCCTGTGGCTGTAGATGACTATGACAGCACTTGCCTCAATACTCCATTTACATTTGATGTCACTATCAATGATACAGATCCAGAGCGCAATGGCAGCACAGTACGTGTGCTGACAGTGAAGTATGGCACTGCATCAGTGGCAGCGAATAACGTAGTGTACACGCCGGTGTATGGCTACCATGGCCTCGATACTGTGACATACCAGATATGCAATGTAAACTGTACGGCAGATTGCGATACAGGCCGTGCATTCCTCTATATCTGTCCTCAAAACCTGCCTCCTACGGCAGATACTATCCGCTACACTGCATTCCAGAATGCTCCGCATGATGTGAATGTGCTGCTGGCGACCAGCGATCCTAATGGCGATCCGCTCAACATAAGCATAGTAGGTTCATACGATCCTTCGCTGAACGTAGTGAAGACATCTAATGGTGCCTATACTATCACCGGCACCACTGTAGGTATATACCCTATCGTGTATCAGGTGTGCGATACTGACCAGTATCCTATCAATGTGCTGTGCGATACAGCTGTGATCTTTGCTAATATCATCACTAATGACCCTCTGGTGAACCATCCGCCAGTAGCTAACAATGATTATGCTACAACTACCGGTATCCAGCCTGCTATCGTAAATGTGCGTGGCAACGATACTGATCCGGATGGCAACCCGCTCACAGTGCCGGCACTGAATGGTAGTGGAGTGACTGCACACGGTCACTTTACCGTGAATGCTGTAGATGGCTCGATCATCTTCCAGCCAAATACCGGCCTGGCTCAGGGTATCTACTATGATACTGTAGAATACTGTATCTCTGATATCACCACGATAGCGCCACAGCCTCTTACATCTTGTGCTATACTGGTGATCACTACCAATGAAATAGATGTACCGGGCAACAGGCCTCCTGTGGCTGTAGACGATCACGTGAGCGTGGCGCAGGGTACACCTGTGAATGTGAACGTGAAAGGTAATGACAGTGATCCTGATGGTGACCCACTGGGCACACCTACACTACTGACCACCACTACCGCCGGCACTATCACTAGCGTGAGCAGCAATGGTACTGTGGTATATGTACCTAATCCTGGTATCCACAGTATCAATAACCAACCGATAGATAGCTTTATCTATAGTGTGTGCGATACGCTGGCTATCCATCCGGTGTCAGGCCTCTGCGATACAGCTAAGGTTTACGTATATGTAAATCCGGCTAACCTGCCACCTACAGCTGATACTGTAAGGTACACCCAGCTGGTAGGTACGCCACATGATGTGAATGTACTGCTGGCTGTGAGTGATCCTAATGCGGATCCACTGACCATCACGATCATCGGTACACCAGATGCAAGTCTGAATATAGTACGTACTGGCAACGGTGGCTATACTATCACAGGCTCAGTACCTGGTACCTATGCTATACAGTATCAGGTATGCGATACAAATCAATACCCGGTACATGTACTCTGCGCTACCAGCGTGATAGTGGCTACTATCGTACCTGACACAGCATCGCCACTGCCTCCGGTGGCTAATAATGACTACGCTACTACTACCGGTACTCCGGCTGTAGTAAATGCACGTGGCAATGACAGCGACCCTCAGGGTAATGCACTGACCACTCCGGTACTGACCAGCAGCACGACTACCGCCCATGGCACATGGTCTGTAGATGCGAGCGGCAATGTAGTGTTCACACCTGCGTCTGGCCTGCCGGCAGCTATCTACTATGATACCGTGCGCTATCAGGTATGCGATGTGGTTTACCCTGCACTGTGTGCTCAGGCGCTCGTGATAGTGACTACCAACCTGGTAGATACTCCGGTAGCTAACAGGCCACCACTGGCTGTAGATGATCACCTCACTGTACCACAAAATGCGGTGAACGCTATAGTAAATGTGAAGGGTAACGACAGCGACCCTGATGGTGATCCGCTGGGCACACCGACCATCATAGTAGGTGTACACAATGGAACTATCAGCAGTGTAAGTACAAATGGTGACGTGGCCTATACTCCGGTACCATACCTGCATAGCATCAATGGCCAGCCGGTAGATAGCTTTGTATATGTGATATGTGATACGCTCTCTGCGCATGCTCCGGCTCCTAAGTGCGACACAGCTACTGCATATATCAACGTAGCAGGTCAAAACCTGCCACCTGTAGCTAACAATATATATGTAAGCACACTCGAGAATACACCACTGGGTGTAAACGTGGCGAGTGGTGCCTTTGATCCGAATGGCGATCCTCTCTCATATACATATCCTGCCGGCACTGCATCGGTACAGGGTGGCACAGTAGTGACTACCGGAAACGGATCAGTGAACTACTTCCCGCCTACAGGATTCACTGGTATCGATTCATTCCAATACAGCGTTTGCGATAATTCTCCACACGTAGTACACGTACTGTGTGACAGCGCGTGGGTAATAGTAAATGTGACCAACCCTGGTGATACATTTGTGAACCATCCTCCAGTAGCCAGCAATGACTACGGTGTCACCGTACCGGGCGCATCTATCAATGTCAATGTCATAGCAAATGACAGTGATCCTGATGGTAACCCTATCCGTGTGACCACAGTGTCTGCATCATCACTGGGTGGTACTGTATCTATAGGCATCAACAATACAGTGAACTATTCAGCTCCGGCTACAGTGGCTGACAGCATTGTGGTAGACACATTCTCATATGTGATCTGCGATAGCTCCAGCCGTCTGCCAAATAGCCTGTGTGATACAGCGCTCGTATTTGTGACTATCAATAAGTATGATACGCCTACCATCCATACTAACAGGCCTCCTGTGGCAGTGGATGATTTCAGCCGTATCTGCCAGGATGAATACTCATTCGTCAATGTACTCAGCAACGATATAGATCCAAACGGCGATGTACTGACCGTGACATCTATCGTGACTCCGCCTACACATGGTATAGCTGCTGTGAGCAATCCTTCGATCGCTTATATCCCTGCGCTGTACTTCTTCGGTCAGGACTCACTCCAGTATCGTGTATGCGATACTAGGACACCTGCCCTGTGTGATACGGCATGGGTACACTATACAGTGAATCTCATCAATCACAGGCCTCTGGCTAATCAGGATACGACAAGCACTAATATGAACACATCTGTGAACGTGGCAGTGACTGTGAATGATGATGAGCCAGACCATGACGCTACCACACTGGCTATCGTGACACCTCCGGTACACGGTACAGCAGTGCAGGTAGGCAATACCTATACCTATACTCCGACACCGGGATATGCTGGTGACGATACATTCTACTACAGAGTGTGTGACGTGCAGAACCCTACGGCTACATACTGCTCGCCATATACACCACTCTGTGATGTAGGTCTGGTGTCTATACATGTGCTGCACCACCCTCCGCATATCCCTCCTACATACGATACTATCCCTCAGGATACGTCTGTAGTGACTATCTGCCTGATGCTCTCTGATACAGATGGCAATAGTGTGAAGGTGACTTCATTCCCATGCGGTGCATATCACGGTACGGCAGGATTTGCCAGCGGCGACTCTTGCGTCACTTACCTGCCAAATCCTGGATATGTAGGCAATGATAGCTTCTGCGTAGTAGTGTGCGATAATGTAATACCTGCACTCTGCGACACAGACTATGTACATATCACAGTGACGCCTAAGTGTATACCACCGGTAGCTGTAGCTGATACATTCACCGTATTCCACTTGGTATCAGGTGCTATACTGAACGTAACGGCTAACGATACCAACCACACTACCAGCGCGCTGTCTGTGAGCATCATCACAGTTCCGACATCAGGTATAGCATTTGTATCTGGCAGTACGATCAGGTACACACCGACTGTGACATCTGGTACGGACCAGTTCACATACTCTATCTGCAGTGTAAATCCTGCATGTACGTCATGCGATACAGGTACAGTGTTTGTAAATATTACAGGTACCGCACCTACTCCTCCTGTAGCTGTGAATGACTCAGCGAGGATACCACAGGATTCATCAGTATGCGTGACAGTGCTGGCCAATGACCGTCCGGGTAGCAACCCTATCCATGTGACTACGGCATGTGCGCCGGCGCATGGTACTAACAGTATCTCGGCCAGCGGCCAGATCTGCTACGTGCCTGCTCACGGATTCTTCGGTGTGGATAGCTTCTGCTATACTATCTGTGACAACGGTTCACCTCAACTGTGCTCTACAGCTACAGTGATCGTGACTGTGACTCCTGATCCGCATCCACCGGTAGCAGTCAATGACTATGCTACTACTACTCAGAATACACCAGTGGATATTAATGTCCCTGCTAATGATTCTGATCCGGATGGCCCTCTGAACACTGGCTCTGTGACACTGGTCACTCTGCCAGCTCATGGTGCCGTGACTAATATCAATGCGACTACAGGTGTTGTGACTTACATCTCTACTGGTCCATACCTGGGACCGGATTCATTCAAGTACAGCATCTGTGACAATACTCCAGCCAGCCTGAGCGGACCGCTTTGCGCTACAGCTACAGTATATATCAATATAACTCCGCTGAACCATCCTCCTCATGCTCCGGATACTACCGTGACCATACCACAGGATTCATTTATCCTGGTATGCCCTGCGGCTACAGATCCTGATGCAGGCCAGCTGTTTGCTACTACCTCTGTATGTGCTCCGGCCAATGGTAGCGTAGTGATCATCCCAGGCTCTACCTGTGTGACCTATACTCCTACGCCAGGCTATGTAGGTACAGAATCATTCTGCTATGTAGTATGTGATAATGGCAGCCCGAGCCTCTGCGATACTGGTATTATCACTGTAGTGGTGACACCTGTACCACACTGCCCGCAGACGATCAAGGATTATGTGAATGCACGCGATACTACACCGATCGTGATCAATGAGCTGGCTAATGACTACAATGTAGGTACGATAGGTGTAGGCCACTCTGTGGTCATCCTCAGCGGACCTGATGCTGGCAATACGGCTGTACTCAATCCTAACGGTACGATCACTTATACTGCCGCAGCCGGATATATAGGTACGGATCATATCAGCTACATGGTCTACGATAGCGTGAGCAGCTGCGCCGACTCGGCTGTGATCACCATCTTTGTGGTGGATACTGCATGTATCGGTCCGATAGCATTCGATGACAGGGCTACTGTCTGCGAAGGCGCGATAGTAACTACTAATGTGCTCACCAATGACTACCTCGGTACTAATACGACAGCACCTGTGGTGTCAGTGATCGGAGTAGGCAGCCATGGCCTCGGCTATGTGAATACCACTACCGGACTGGTAGAGTATGCCGCACCTAACCTCTACCATGGCCTGGATACAGTGACATATCAGGTATGTAGCACCTGTCCTGCTGGTCCACAGTGCGATACTGGCCTCCTGGTAGTCAATATACTGATCACTAACCATGCACCGGTAGCTGTAGATGATACTGCTACCCTGATAGAGGATCATTCTGATACGATAGATGTAGTGGTCAATGACTACGATGTAGATGGTGATCCGCTCATGGTGACCGTATCAGCCCAGCCTACGTATGGTACCCTCCGTGCGGCGGGCAATAAGCTGATATATACACCACTTCCTAACTTCTGTGGTACTGATACCTTTGGCTATCAGATCACAGGACTGAATGGCTCACCAGCCTGCCCTGGCCAGCGTGCATGGGATCTCGGCCTAGTGTTCCTCAATGTGACATGCGTGCCAGATACCCCTGTGATACCTGATACCCTGGTACATGTACCGGAAGATAGCATCATCACATTCTGTATACCGTACAAGGATCCTGATGCTGGTGACCATCACACAGCTACTGTACTCTGCCCGCCTACGCATGGCACATGGGTAGCAGTACCTACAGCCAGTGATACTCCGCAACTGGTGTGCATGACTTACAAGCCAGACTCTAACTATCATGGCATAGACAGCGCATGCATCGTGATCTGTGATAACACTACACCTACACCACTCTGTGATACCAGCCATGTGACGATCATAGTAGATCCTCGCAATGAGCCGCCTGTGGTAGCTGATCAGTATGTGAGCACACCTGAGAATACCCCTGTGGGAGTGAATATCTCTACGGGAGCGTACGATCCTAACGGTGATCCGCTGACATACAGCTACCCTTCAGGTCCAGGTGTAGGTCCAGGAAACGGTACATGGACGCCAGACGCGCATAACAATGGCGCTGGTATCTATACTCCAAATGCCGGCTATATAGGCAGTGACTCATTCACTGTAGTGGTTTGCGACCGCTCACCATACTTCGTGAATGTACTCTGCGATACAGCTAAGGTTTACATTAATGTATATGACACAACAGGTGCACCTAACCACGCACCGATAGCTAATACCGACTATGCCGTGACCGATACTGCGCAGGCGATACTCGTCTACGTAGCGGCTAACGACCTGGATCCGGATGGCGATCAGCTGTCGATACCTCACATCATACCTGGCACGACTGCAGGTGGTCTTGGTGTAATAGGCTACAATGCGGCCAATCAGGTAGTGTTCACTCCTGTAGGTCCATTCAGCAGCCCTATCACAGTAGATTCCTTCCAGTATTCTATCTGTGATACGCTGTCTGCACATGCACCAGCTCCACTCTGCGATACAGCGTGGGCATACATCACGATCAATGCTGTAGATACCAGCATCCATCAGAACCTGGCTCCTGTAGCAGTAGATGATTATGCCAGCACACTGTATGGCCACAATGTGGTGATACCAGTACTGCATAACGATAGCGACCCTAACGGTGACCCTATCCACGTGACTACTACCACACTGCCAGGCGATAGCGTGGCACAGGATGGCACAGTGACTGTGAATGCTGATGGTACTATCACTTACTCTCCGTTCACCGGACCGGGTAGGGGCCCTAATGCAAATGATCCGGACACATTCTACTATGTGATCTGCGATACATCTGCATACCTGCCTCACTCTCTCTGCGATACTGCCAGGGTAGTGGTGACAGTGCCTAACTCTGTACAAGGCGTGAATGATATAACGCTCACCGGTAGCACCGTAGCAGTGACAGTCAATGTCAAGGCTAATGACTACGATCCTGAGCTTGATTCATTCTACGTAGTAGGTACAGTGACCGGCGCAGGCCCTCACCATGGTACAGCAGTACTGACAGATAGCATCAATGGTATCTATACTTACACACCAGACGGTACTACATGTAGCGTGACAGGTGGGGTAGTAGATTCCTTCGCTTATGAAGTGGAGGATATCCACGGCGCTACTGATACAGCGTGGGTATATGTACGCGTGAAGTGCTGCCAGGTACTGGCTAACGATGATACCTTCAGTATCTATCAGGGTGATAGCCTCATAGCCGGCATCCTGGTGAATGACGGCCTCGATCCGACCATACCTCACCACATAGCTTTTGCTAATACAACGAACCTCCATGGTACACTCGCAGTAGTGGGTGACTCTGTGATCTTCCGTCCGGATAGCGGCTACTGTGGTACATCGTTCTTCACATACGTAGTGTCTGATACCTGCGGTCGTGATACAGCCAATGTGTCTATCCATATCACATGCGCTAATATCCATCCGCCTACACTCGTGAATGATACCATCGGCCTCTGCTATGGTACCGACAGTCTGATCAATGTGCTGGCTAATGACTTTGACATAGACAGCAATGCGATAGCTATCGACACCTTCACTCAAGGTAACCATGGCTCGGTAGTACGTAGCGGCACAGGCCTCCTGTACACTCCGGTAGCAGGCTACATGGGTCGCGATACCTTCACATACCGTGCATGTGACAATGGTGTACCGGTGCTCTGCAGTACAGCGTCTGTCTTCATCGACATACACAAGTGCTCTCCA
>CAZNDJ010000020.1:0-41599 GCA_964571705.1 uncultured Chitinophagaceae bacterium | reverse complement strand
GCTACAAAGGGCGCTATAGTCCTTACGATCGGCACAAAGCGTGCCATGATGACAGTCTTGCCGCCGTTCTTTTCGTAAAACTCATGTGTCTGGTCTATGTATTCCCGCTTGAAGAATAGGATTCGTTCTTTCGACTTGACGAAGTCTCCAAAGAACTTGCCTACGAAGTAGTTGACGTTATCACCCAGCAGCGCTGCTACTATCAGCAGCGGTATGACCACCCATACGCTCAGCAGGCCGCTGGCACAGGCCGCACCTGCTACAAAGAGGAGGGAATCACCAGGCAGTAGTGGCATCACTATCAGGCCGGTCTCGACAAAGATGATGAGGAAAAGGATCATGTAGATGCTGCCTTGGTTCTCGCGGACGAACTGCTCAAAGTGGTCCACGATATGCATCACCGTATGAAATAGTGTCAGTATTTGTTCCATATGCGGGCTAAAATAGGAAAATACTGTAAAGCCGGTAGGCAAAGCTATGCACGCACCATAGCCTGATAGAGTAGTATGGTCTCCTTTGCTACTTTCACATCATGCACGCGGAGAATGTTGGCGCCATTCATCAGGGCAGCCATATTGAGTGCTGTGGTACCATTGAGCGCATCGGCATTTTTGATGCCCAGTGTCTTAGTGATCATAGATTTGCGCGAGAGGCCTGCCAGTATGGGCACGTCGAGTGTTTTGAGTAGGGAAAGTCTCCTGAGCAGAGAAAAGTTGTGTTCATTCGTCTTGCCAAAGCCAAAGCCCGGATCGATGACCACATCTTTGATACCTGCCTCACGACAAAGTTGCAGACGTGCTATGAGGTAGTCCATGACTTCAGTCACGACATTGTGATAAGATGGAGCGACCTGCATAGTCTCGGGCGTACCCTGCATGTGCATCATGATATAGGGTACCTGAAGCTTTGCCACAGTGTGGATCATGTTCTTGTCAATTGCTCCCGCAGAGATGTCATTCACGATGCTTACGCCGTGTTTTACGGCTTCTTCCGCGACAGCGGCATGTACAGTGTCTATGGATAAAATTGTAGCAGGAAACTTTGCGCGTAGCGCCTGGATCGGAGCTATGACACGAGCCAACTCTTCCTCCACAGATATGATCTGGCTACCTGGCTTCGATGACATACCTCCTATATCTATGATGTCGGCGCCCTCGCTGACCATCTGCTCTGCACGCTGGAGTATAGCTGCAATATCCTCGTACCTGCCACCATCGTGAAAGGAGTCCGGTGTGACATTCAGGATGCCCATCACACGCGGTGTGGAGAGGTCCATTAACGAGCCATTACAATTTATGGTCATTGCTTAACAGGTTGTGAACATAATAATTGTCAAAACTCTTCATTTTTTTGGTCACTGTAGTATTTTCGGATGAAAATCAACCGCTTTGAGCAAAACCTCTGCACAGTACGATACCCAGATAGGCCACTGCCGTGATGTCTTTGCGAAGAAGACCAAGGACTACGGTACTGCCTGGCGCGTGCTCCGCCCCAAGTCTCTGACCGATCAGCTTTTTATAAAGGCGCAACGCATCAAGACGCTGGAGGAGGCAGAGACACGCAAGGTGGATGAAGGCATAGAGCCGGAGTTCATAGGTCTCGTCAACTATGCAGTGATGGGCCTCATCCAGATGAAACTGGCCAATGATACCCGCCTGGAACTGACAGAGAAAGAAGCGCTGGAGCTTTATGACACTGAGGTAGCGGCGATCAAGGCACTGATGATAGCCAAGAATCACGACTATGGCGAGGCCTGGCGCGACATGCGGGTGAGCAGTTTCACAGACCTGATACTGATGAAGCTACTCCGCATCAAACAGATAGAAGATAATAAGGGCAAGACCATCATCAGCGAGGGTATAGATGCCGGATACATGGATATAGTCAACTATTCGATCTTCGCACTCATACAGATGAGCGAGGGCAAAGCATAACGATGTTTGTACTCAGGGTCAATAAAGAAGTGGTGCTCCAGCTGCGCGATGAGAGTCACGCACAGGAGTCCTACGACCTGATCAAAAAGAACAAGCACCTCCGCGACTGGATGCAGTGGTACGATGTGATGAAGACCATCACAGATTCTGCCAATAATATAGAGGGTAATATAGAGGACTGGGAGATGAAGACAGACTACCACCTCGGTATTTTCTACGAGGGTGGTATGGTAGGCATGATCAGCCTGCATGGTATCAACTATAATGCCCACAAAGCAGCGATAGGCTACTGGCTGGACAAGGACTATGAAGGCAAGGGCATCATCACGAGCTCCGTACGCACACTGTTGGAGTACGGATTCAACGAGCTGGGGCTAAACCGTATCGAGATAGGTGCAGCTGTGAGCAATGAGCGTAGCCGTGCTATACCGGAGAGTCTGGGATTCAAACTAGAGGGGATACTCCGGGAGAATATGTACCTGAACGGAACCTATATGGATATGGCCATGTACGGCCTGCTCCGGAGCGAATACAACAAACAAACAGAACTAAAACAGGATATACTATGACCGTTTACACGCTTTTCTCCTATATCGGTATCGTGGCACTGCTACTCACGCTGCTGCATTACTTTGTGCTGGGCAATAAAAAGATCGTTGTCACCTTCTTCCAGAACTTTGTCGGAACGCTGTTCATCTTTTCTGGCTTCGTAAAGGCCGTAGACCCGATGGGCACGAGCATCAAGATGCACGAATACTTTGAGGCGATGAAGATCGAGTTTTTCAATTCGATCTCTACACCGCTCACGGTGGCCATGCTGGTGGCAGAGCTATCGCTCGGTATTATGCTCCTGATAGGCTGGCGGCCAAAGATCACGACCTCGCTGCTACTGCTGCTGAATGTATTTTTCCTGCTGCTCACCGGCTACACTTATATCTCCGGCTTCAATCCGACCAATGCCTTCTTTGCTGTGGCTATCATTGCCTTTGTGCTGGTATGTGCAGGCGCTATCATAGAAAATGGATCGGTTCGCTTCTGGCTGCTACTGGCGGGATTTGCTACGATCATCATCACACTCGGCCTGATGAAGTATACTACGCTGCTGCTCACCGTATCATTTGATGCAAAGGGCATGAAGGTGACAGATTGCGGCTGCTTCGGTGACTTTATGAAGCTGAAGCCATGGCAGACATTCTATAAAGACTGCATCCTAACGGCTATGGCTTTTATTCTCGCCCTGAGCTACAAGAACATCAGGCCCATCTTCACAGCTGCGCTACGGGGTGGGATAGCAGGTGTGATGGTCGCAGGCTCATTGGTATTCTGCTTATATAACTTTGTATGGAATGAACCGGTGATAGACTTCCGTCCATATGCCATAGGCGAGGATATCAATGTGAATCGCGTACCTAAAGTGCCGGAGAGAAAGGACTTTACATTCATCTATAAAGATAAGAAGACAGGCGCTAACCGTGATTTCTCTATGAAGGAGATCAGCGATCCTAACAGTCCTGTATCTACTCATCCTGATGACTGGCAGTATGTGGATCGCAAAGAGGTAGTGCTGGATGAAGGCATTCCTGCGCGTATCTCAAACCTCTTTATCTTCAATGAAGATGGTGTAGAGCTGACCGATAGCCTGCTGCATGATCCGCACTATGCACTAGTAGTAGTGGCGCCACTGCTCGCGGAGACACATGAGGATGCCTTCCGCGATAAGATCAATCCGCTTGCAGCGGCTGCTGAGAAGATCGGTGTGAAGACCTTCACCCTGACCAAGGACCTGGAGGTGGCTGAGGCATTCCGCCATAAGAATCAGACTGCATATCCATTCTACACTACGGATGATGCTGCCATCAAGGCCATGATGCGCTCCAATCCGGGTGTGATGCTGATCAAGAATGGTGTGGTGATAAACAAGTGGCACTATAAACACATCCCGACCTTTGAGCAGCTCAATGCACAGTATTTTTCAAAGTGATCGGTTTCGCTTTTTCGCAATAGTACGGTGATAAATGTTGCTCATTAAATTCATATCAAAGCGTATCCTGAATGGCCTGCTGGTCATAGTGGGAGTGATCGTATTTATCTTTGTGCTCTTCAACGTTCTGCCGGTCAACTCTGCTAATATGACCTTAGGCCAACGTACCGACAAGGCTTCGCTCAAGGCGATAGAGCGCGAGTTTCGCATGAATCTGCCCTGGTATAGCCGGCTAGGATATTACTTTAATGATCTCTCACCCCTGTCCGTGCACCGGCTGGCAGATGATAGTGATCCTAGCTGGATCAGTGAGAAGCAGGTTTCCTTTGTCAGGCTATTCAGTATAGGAGAAAAGACGATAGTCTTGAAAGCACCTAACCTGGGGCGTTCATTCCAGTCACGCCGGCTGGTGAGTGAGATCGTGATGGAGAACTTTCCGGCTACCGCGGTGCTGGCGCTCTGTGCTATCGCTATCGCGTCAGTGATAGGTATAGTTTTAGGTGTTTTTGCCGCGCTGAAGCAATATACTTTCTGGGACAATGCCATCCTCTTTATTTCCAATATTGGTATTTCGCAGCCCTCCTTCTTTGCGGCCTTTATTATAGCCATGGTGTTCGGTTATTACCTGCATCATATCACCGGACTGGATCCGCAGGGGCCGCTGATATGGGTGGATGATGAGGGCCATACCGTGTACGTCTGGCGAAACCTGATCCTGCCCGTGATAGCCCTGGGTGTACGTCCCGTAGCCATTATCGCTCAGCTCACGCGCAGTAGTATGCTCGATACACTGTCTATGGATTTTGTGCGTACGGCAAAAGCGAAAGGTCTCAGCTACTACGTGATCATCTTCAAGCACGCCCTGCGGAATGCGCTGAATCCTGTCATTACTTCCGTCTCCGGCTGGCTGGCTGCGCTATTTACCGGCGCGTACTTTATAGAAGAGGTATTCAACTACAATGGGCTCGGCTCGCAGACCATCTATGCTATCCGCAATTTTGACTTTCCTGTAGTGATGGGTCTTTCACTCTTTGTCGCAGTAGTTTTCGTGGTGATGAATATCCTCACAGATATGCTCTATGCTGTAGTAGACCCACGCGTACGCATACAGTGACGCGCAATGCTTAACTTGCAGCCCATGACTGTTTTTCTCATAGGCTTTATGGGTGCCGGCAAGACCACGCTAGGCAAAAAGCTGGCGCCTAAACTGCAAAGCACTTTCTTAGACTTAGATCATGTGGTGGAGCAGCGGGAGGGCATGAACATCAAGGATATCATCGCAGCCTACGGCGAGCCTTACTTTAGGGAGAAAGAATCTGAGACGCTGCGTAGCATAGATCTGGATAATAAGATCATCTCTACCGGTGGTGGCACTCCTTGCTTTTATGATAACATGGCATGGATGAATGCACATGGTGTCACGCTCTATCTGAATGTAAGCGAAAAGGTGATCTACAGCAGGCTGAAGAATGTAGACAGAGAGCAGCGTCCTCTGCTGCGAGGACTCGATGATGAGCAACTTCGCGTCCTCATCAAAGAGAGGTTAAATGAACGCAGGCCATTCTACGAGCAGGCACAACTCAACCTCGATGCGGTCAGTGTACCGCTGAATGATGTAGCTGAAAAGATCCGGGCTTATACTAAATAAGCTTCGGCCTTTCCTTTCACCATTTCCACGCGAATATGCTCCTGCATAGTAGTGGAAAGGGAGAGGCCAACGAAATCTGAAGAGATAGGAAAGAGTTTATGCTGACGGTCTACGAGCACTGCCACCTGCACCTTGCGCGGAGAGAACTCCATGACTGGCTTCAGCGCGTAGTACATCGTTTTTCCTGTATTGGCCACATCATCTACCAGCAGTATTACCTTATTGTCCAGCGAGAGTGTAGGACCGCTGATCGCTATGGGATGGGAGAGGGGCTTTTGTTTATCCAGCTTCAGGCTGAGCAGTTTGATCGTGATCTCGCTGATAGATTCTATCTCTTTTTTCAGGAGCTGTGCGTACTCATAGCCAGTACCATCTATGCCCAGCATGATGATCTCTTTCTCATCATAGTTGTCCTCTACGATCTGGTAGGCTATGCGGCGGGTCTTCTGGCTGATGGCGGCCTGGTCGAGTATCAATGTCCTTTTCATGCGGCTAAAATAACGGTTTTAGTGAGTTAAAAGCATGACGATATTTCTTGCTTTCTGTGAAATTTCAATAGCTTTAGTCTTACCAAAACCAATCTCACATGGAAGTAATCAAAGACGAGCGGCTCTGGCGTATAGCTAAGAAGCGTGCTGCTTTCAAAAGGCACCTGGCCAGCTATGTTATAGTAAATGGTTTCCTCTGGGTACTCTGGTATATCACTGGCGGCTATGAGGTGGGCTTTTCTAAAGGTAACATCTTTACTGCCTGGCCTATCTGGTCTACACTGGGCTGGGGCATCGGTTTGGCCTTCAGCTATGTAGATGCGTACCACCAGACCAGCAAGGAGGACTCCGTGCAGCGCGAGTACGATAAGCTCCGCAATGAGCGCAAATAGAGAATTGGGCCGTACGGCCATCTCTGTGTTAATCTTGCCCTGAAACTACCAACTATTGTTTTCTTTGCTGGCTAAACTAAAGCTGTGATGCAAAGGATACTCGTGTGGCTTTCCCTGTTTCTGCCTCTTTCTATATGGGCCTCTACTGACTCAGTAGTCTGTCGTCTCTCTGATGCAGAGGGTCGCTATCGTGAGCACAATTGTGACTTTACCCATATCAGTCTGGACGTACGCTTTGCACCAAAAGAGGGAAAAGTGATAGGCAAAGAGACTTTGCTATTTACTCCTATACAGCCACTGATAGATTCGGTTTATCTGGATGCACCTGGTATCACCATCAGGAGAGTACTGCTGGACAAAGCTTCCGTCAATGTATCCTTTGATACCACTGATAAGGGCGTCATCATACGCTTCCCAAAGCAGAAACTGAAGTGGGATGACAAACACAGCCTCGATATAGACTATGAAGCTACGCCGCGCAAGGGGCTTTACTTTATCGGGTGGAATGATGACAAGAATATATCCCGCAAGCAGATCTGGACACAAGGGCAGGGCGTGGACAATCGCTACTGGTTTCCCTGCTATGATGATGTAGATGACAAGGTGATCAGTGAGACCACTATCACTTTTGATAAGAACTACACAGTAGTCTCAAACGGCAACCTGCTCAGTACAAAGATCAATGCAGACAGCACAAAGACCTGGCACTACGCTATGACCCAGCCACATGCGCCGTACCTGGTCATGATGGGTATAGATAAGTATGCTTACAAGGATTATAAAAGTGACAATGGGATCGTATCGAGGCAGTACTACTATGCTGACCAGCCCGGGGTAGAGGCGCCTACCTACCAGTACAGCAAGGAGCTGATGGACTGGCTGCCAAAGGAGATCGGTATCCCTTTTCCATGGCAGACGTATGCGAATGTTCCGGTGCAGGACTTCATGTTTGGTGCGATGGAGAATACTACTGCCACGATCTACGGCGACTTCTACCAGCTGGACCGCCGTGCCCAGATAGAGCGGCCATATATCGGTACCAATGCACATGAGCTGAGCCACCAGTGGTTTGGTGATCTGATCACGGAGTATAGCGCTACGCACCACTGGCTGCACGAGAGCTTTGCTACTTATTACTCTAAAATGTTTCTTCGTCACATCTTTGGTGAGGATCACTATCAGATGGCTATGCGCGGAGAGCTCCTGCAGGCTATACAGGCTGACAAGGAAAACCGCTTTCCCGTGGCTCACTCTCATGCAGGATCAGCGCGCCATTATCCTAAAGGTAGTTTTGTGGTAGGGATGCTACGCTATGTAGTAGGAGACGAGGTCTACCGCCGGTCCATCACAAACTATCTGCGCAAGCATGCCCACGGCAATGTAGATACGCATGACTTCTATCGGACCTTTATGGAGACAGCTGGTATCAATCTGGACTGGTTCTTTGATGAGTGGGTGTATCATAGCGGCGTGCCTGGCTTCTCCGTACAATATGAGGCCAAGGGTGACAGGACCACTTTCTATATCGAGCAGACGCACAAGACGGACTCGCTTGTTCATTACTTCCGCATGCCCGTGGTGGTAGAGGTAGACTATACAGATCACACCAGAGATACTGTACGCGGCTGGGTGAGCAGCCAGTACGATACGATCTCAGTAGCTAATAAGGCAGGCAAGAAAATAGCCTATACCATCTTTGATCCGGGCTACAATATCATGAAGACCATGCGCCTCTCTCATCCGTATCAGGAGCTGATGGCTCAGGCTACGGACGCACGCAATATGATAGACCGCTATGATGCTGTGCAGGCCCTGCGGGATACTGCCCTGGATATGAAGCGGGCTGACCTGATCAGGATATTCAACACAGAAAGGAATCATAACATAAGATCCGAAGTAGTCTTTCAACTGCGTGAGGATAGTACTAAGGACGGACTGGCTGTGCTCCGCAGGGCGGTGACAGATCCCGACTGGAATGTGCACCGTACAGTAGCTGACAGGCTGGATACCATCAGGCCAGAGATGCTGACGGCCTATGAAAAGCTATTGAGCGACACATCGTATTATACTATAGAGAATGCACTACGAAAGCTGGTGAAGCAATACCCAGCAAACAGGCAGCGCTACCTCGCAGCAGTCAGCAGGCTGCACGGCCTTTCCGAAAATGTGCGTATCGCCTATCTGGAGCTAAAAGGTGCAGATAGTATCAGCGCTGTGAAAGATGAACTGGTAGCATATGCCTCGCAGTCCTATGAGTTTCGCACGAGGGTGCGCGCCATGGAGGCACTGGAGCGTCTGCGCTATAGTGATGATCTGCTGATCCGCCATATCACCGATGCCATCCTCAGCTCCAATAGCCGTCTGTCTGGCCCGGCAGAGCGCGTACTGATCAAACTCTTTAAGAATGAAGGGGTCAAAGAAGCATTTGCCGCCTACTACAAAAATAGTAGCTGGAAGGACTGGCAAAAGGAAAGGTTAAAGGGACTTGCAGATACAGAATCCCATTAGGACGGGGGAATCTCTTTCTACCGATTGAATCGCTGCTCTTACCTCAATTTTATCGGTGAATTTTTTATTAAGTATTTGTATGTCAAGATATTGTAAATGAATGTTTCCTTTTTAACGAATGGAAACTTGTTAAAACATCTTTTGCATGAGCTAATCTTTTAGCTTTGGATACTTAATAACTCTCCGTCAATGAAAAAAATCCTACTTGGAGCGATGACCATGTTTTCGCTCATCGGCGCTACCGCCCAGCGCACTTGCAATACAATGAATGTCCATCAGCGCCTGCTCCAGTCGGACCCTCAGTATGCTACCAGCAGGGCAGCACTGGAGCAGCAGGCACAAGACTATGCGCTACACCAGTCAAACGGTGCGCAGCGCACCGTGATCACTATACCTGTGGTAGTGCATGTGGTCTATAGCAATGCTGCCGGCAATATCAGCGACGCTCAGATACAGTCACAGATCACCCGTCTCAATCTCGACTATCATAAGCTCAATGCCGATACTGCCAGTGTGCCTGCTGCGTGGACCAGCCTTATCGCAGATTGCAATATCCAGTTTTGCTTGGCGCAGCGTGATCCCAGCGGACTGCCTACAAATGGTATCGTGCGCAAGCAGACGACAGTATCCTCCTGGCTGGATGATGACAAAGTGAAATATACCGCGCAGGGTGGAGATGATGCCTGGCCGGCTGCCTCCTATCTCAATATATGGGTATGCGATCTGGGCCAGAGCCTGCTGGGGTACTCTCAGTTTCCCGGTGGTCCTGCTGCGACAGATGGCTGTGTGATACTCAATACTGCTTTTGGTGATCAGGTAGGTACTGTGCAGGCTCCTTTTGATATGGGCCGTACAGTCACTCATGAGGTAGGCCACTGGCTAAATCTCTATCACACCTGGGGAGATGATAATGGCTCCTGCTCTGGTTCAGACCTTGTGGGCGATACGCCCAATGAGGCCGATGCCAACTATGGCGCACCTACATTTCCCCTTACGGATAACTGTAGTACTACCGCACCGGGAGTGATGTTCATGAACTATATGGACTACTCTGATGATGTCGCTCTCTACATGTTTACAGTAGGCCAGAATACGCGGATACAGGCTAACTTTGCTACTGGTGGGGGCCACGCTGCTATCCTCAACTCGCTGGGATGCGTGTCTCCAGGAGGTGGCCCATATGCCAATTTCACTGCTGATAAGCTCAGTATCTGCGCCGGCGATGCGGTTCAGTTTACAGATATGTCTTACGATACACCTACAGTGTACCAGTGGACATTTGCCGGAGGTACACCTGCCACCTCTACTGACGTGAATCCACTCGTGACCTATAGTACTCCGGGTACGTATGACGTGACTCTGACTGTGACTAAAGATACCAGCAGCGATACCAAAACGATATCAGGCTATATCACCGTGAAAGGTACCACTCCGCTGCCGCTCGCAGAGGGTTTTGAGGGTACGTTCCCACCGGCTGGCTGGTCTCTGGTCAATCCCGACAACCAGACTGCATGGGCGCAAAAGACTACAGCAGGGGGCTTTGGGCTGTCATCTGGCAGTGCGTATCTGGACAACTATACGCAGGCCAATATCCGTGGTCAGTACGATTATCTCTATACACCTGTGTTGGATTTCACGCAGGGGATCACTCCTGATAGCAAACTGAAGTTTGACTATGCCTATGCACAGAAGAGGGCTACCTCCAGAGACTCTCTCTTCGTAAAATACTCTACCGACTGTGGCGCTACATGGAATACGCTCTGGAAGAATGGCAATGCGGGTATGGCTACTAGCTCTACCCTGTATGGCAACTCTGTCTATACACCGGCTGCCACGGAGTGGGTGCGCGACTCTTCCATATCTCTGGCCAATCTGGATGGGCTGCCAGGCGTACAGTTTGCATTTGTCAACCTGAGCAACCATGGCAATGCCATCTATTTGGACAATATCAATATAGATGCGGTGGTACAGCCGCATACCGGAGTGAGTACCATCACTGATGCCGCACACGTGAGCGTCGTGCCAAACCCAGCCAGAGATAAGTGCACCGTATTCATAGACCTGCGGCAGCAGGCTGAGGTGAGCCTGTCAGTATATAATATGATAGGCCAGCTCGCCTGGAGCCACGACCTGGGTACCACAGGTAGTGCCACGCAGGCCATAGATCTCTCATCATATCCATCAGGCATATATACGGTACGGATACAGGCAGGAGATAAGAGCTATACCCGCAAGGTGGTAAAAGAATAATGCTATTTTTATATTTGAATTTTATGCAATGGGCTTGGCGGATCGTCAGGCCCATTGCTTTTTTACCTACAAAAAGGGATAATACTCCTCTGAAAACGGCTGAAAGGTTCACGCATGCGTTACATTAGTAGCAGGCCGTGATCCTGACCACTGAAGCAACGGATCCAGAAGGATTCTGACACAGGAAATCGTCTATACTGCTGATACTTTAGTTTATTACACATAAAGCATTGAAAGTTGGGTACACGTACCATCGGCGCCTTATTGCTCGGCATGTTTGGCATACTGCATAGCAGTGCTCAGACAGATGCCAATACTCAGGCGCAGCAGCTGGTAGGGCAGCACAGATTTCGGCAGGCCGAGCGGGTGCTCAGGGCATCTGCCTCCGGCAGCAGTGATGTGCCGGCGCTGTGGTATTATGCGCAGGTAGCGCATTGGGCGCACAAGGATCGGGTGGCGGCACGAAGTTTTGACAAGGCGCTGGTAAACGCTCCGGATAATAATAAGCTCCGACTGGACTATGCCCGGATGCTCTACGAGGCAGAGCGGCTCAATACGGCACTGAAGCAACTGGATAAAGTGATAATAAAGGATACAAATGACGTAGAGGCAAGGATCATCAGGGCTAATATAGCCCGCTGGTATGGCCACTATAGCTCGGCACGGCGTGACGTCAAAGCTGTGCAGGATCAGTACCCTGACAATGCGGCCGCTCAGGATATCCACCTGGCACTGGATGAGGCTATGGCTCCTTATCTCAAATATACCATCAGCTACCAGCAGGATGACCAGCCACTGAGGGGCATAGGCAGTACGCTGGAGAGCGGACTCTCTCACTCCTGGCTGCTCAATCCCAAGGTTCAGGTGACAGACCGGGAGCTGTATGCCTCAGGCAAATGGAATATAGCCCTCTCGGCTTCACTCGGTAATAAATTTGTTTTCGGCAAGACTGGCACGGACGTGTGGCTGGCCGCAGGTGTCTTCAAAAATTTCAGTGCTGGGGTAGACTGGACCGGAGAGGTGACCATACATCAGAAGCTATACAAGTACATCTCCCTGCAGCTGCAGGCAGCGCGCTCACCATATCTCAGTACGCTGAGCAGTGTAGCACAGTCTCTGATGCAGAATACCCTCAGTGCAGGGGTTATACTGGATAAATCAAACAGCTGGTCGGCGCAGGCTGCATACAGCTATCAGTTTTTCAATGACCGCAATCCGGTGCAGACTGCCAGTGTCTGGGCGCTGTCACAGCCGGTGCGCGCTTCTGTTTTCAGTTTCCGCTTTGGATATGGATACCGGTATAGCACCACTGCCCATAGCACCTATCGCTCCGCGAAATCTCTAAGTGACATATTGGCTACCTACACCACTGGTACACCAATAGCCGGAGTATATGATCCATACTTCTCGCCGCTGCGGCAGCATATACATTCCCTCATCATATCTATAGGCATCAAGCCTGCAAAATTTGTTTCTATAGGCATCAAGGGTGATGTAGGTTTCTATGCGCAGGGGCAGAATCCTTATCTATATCTTGACAAGGATGCCACTAACACAGTCTTCATCAACTCTGGTTCATATAAAGAGGTCTTTCATCCCTACCGCCTGTCTGCCAATGTAGATTTCAAACTATCCCGCCGCGTATCACTAGGAGCAGACTATGCATACACCAGTGCATTCTTTTATGCCAGTCATTATACATCTATTCACTTACTCGTCACATTTCTAAAGCATGCCGGCAGATAGCAAAAGTTTCTGGCAATACCGCGAGGCACTACAGGCTACAGCGCGAGAGAAGTTTCTGCTCGGGGCGCTGGTAGTGGGTGGCTGCCTTAGTATCCTACTGCTCGCAGACTGGTGGTTTCGCGAGGAGCATGTGGCGTCATTGCCATTATTTGTAGTGCTGTCTGCTATACTCTGGTGGAGCATGCTGCGCATGATCATCATCTGGATCAACTATCTGCATATCAGCAAGCCTGTGCCAAGACCTGCACCGAAGGGTAAACGTGTAGCCATTTTCACTACCAGCAGCCCCGGAGAGCCATTGAGCATGTTTGACAAAACACTGGCGGCCTGCGCCAGGATCAACTATCCGCACACCACCTACCTGCTGGATGATACACGCGATCCGCGCTACCGCGAGGTAGCAGAGCGCAATGGTGCTGTCTGGCTGGAGCTGGTGGGCCTGCCCGGTGCCAAAGCTGGCAAGATCAATGGGGCATTGAAACTCACAGATGAGGAGTTTATCCTCGTGCTCGATCCAGATCATATCCCGTTCCCAAATTTTCTGGATGAGGTGCTGGGATACTTTGATGACCCTGAGGTAGGATATGTGCAGGTGTCACAGGCGTATTATAATCAGTACCGCTCCTTTACGGCACAGGGGGCGGCGGAGCAGACCTATGGTTTCTACGGCCCTACACAGATGGGTATGCATGGTATAGGTGCCTCTGTAGCCATTGGTGCTAATTGTACTTTTCGCCGCAAGGCCCTGGATAGTATAGGCGGTCATGGACATGGCCTGGCCGAGGATCTGGTCACAGCTATCCGCATACATGGGGCAGGATGGCGGAGTATCTATGCACCTATCGTAGTGAGCCGTGGCCTGGTGCCCGAGGATTTTGGCTCTTTCTGCAAGCAGCAGCTCAAGTGGGCCAGGGGGGTGCATGAGGTGCTATTTGCAGAGGTGCCGCGCCTGTTTCGGGATTTGACAGCCTGGCAGCGGCTCTCTTACATTACTATCGGTACTTATTACCTGGCAGGGTTGACTACTTTCCTCTTCCTGCTCATACCATTCCTGTTTTTCTGGTTTGGCCTGCTGCCGGCGCGCATGGAGTTTGTTCCCTTTCTGACCCACTGGCTGCCCGTGGCTATCTTTGGCGTGGCCATATATCTCTATGTACAGCTATGGATGTGTCATCCAGCATCAGAGCGCGGCATCCACTGGCGGGGTATGGTGCTGAAGTTTGCCTGCTTCCCGGTTTTCCTTATGGGCTTTGTACTGTCGCTCATAGATCATCCCATACCATATATACCCACTGCCAAGCAATCTGTGAAAGGCTTCACCCCCTTTGCCCGCCCGCTCATAGCACATATCGTACTCTTCCTGGTCACTATCCTGTACATCATTTTTCACCGCAGCTTCATACTACATGAGGCAGCGCTGGAGCTGACCAGTGAGCGCACCTGGAGTATGGTGGGCTTTGCAGGTATCTCCTTTGTGATGAGCTGTGGTGGTATGATAGCAGTGTGGGAGAGCCAGGACCTGCCTGAGGAGGACCCATGGGATAGCGTAGACCTGGACCTGATAGCCGACAAGAACGCTGAGCGTATGGCCACTATTACCAATCAATCTTAACTTTAAACGAAATGAAGAAAGTTATGTATCGCATACTGCTGGTCGTCCTTGCCTTTGGCATCGGCATAGCGCTGGTCATGGCGCTCACATATGCTGGTCAGAAATCTTCAGGTCCTATAGAAGATGCTGTGACCACCATCGGTACCAAAGTGACCGAGATAGAACATGAGGTCGCCGTCTCTACACAGGAGAGGTCACGTGCCGACTACCTCAGCTGGTGCCAGCCATATCGCGCCGGCGCCTACCGTATCGGCCATCCTGATACGATCCTCTGGGGAGCGTATGACAATACGCAATCAGACTCCTACGAGCCGATAGTAGCACTGGAGGATACACTGCATATGAAGTTTGCCGTGATACAGCTGTATAGTGCCTGGGGTAGCAAGCCCAATGAGAAATTTCCCTTTAACGAGGCCAGGGCTATTTATGACCTGGGCTCTATACCCATGATCACCTGGGAGCCATGGCTGAATGATTTTGACAACGAAAAATTTCCGACCAAAGGCGATATCACAAACCGCAACTGGGGTGGGATGAAGGCCATAGCTGCTGGTGAGTATGACGCCTATATAGATGAGTGGGCGGGCAGGGTCAAAACTTTCGGCGCTAATATATATCTGCGTATGGGCCATGAGATGAATGATCCTTACCGCTATCCGTGGGGACCGCAGAATAATAAACCCGGGGAATATGTGGCAGCATGGCAGCATGTGCATGATCGCTTCATAGCTGCGGGAGCGAAAAATGTGCAATGGATATGGAGTCCGCACCCAGCCTATAAACAATTTAATGACTACTACCCCGGCGATGCATATGTAGACTGGATCGGTATCCCTACGCTAAACTATGGCACTGTAGCTCCCTGGAGCCAGTGGTGGGGTTTTCACGATATCTTTGGCGTGTACTACGATAGCATAGCAGCATTCAAAAAGCCGGTCATGCTCTCTGAGATAGGCTGTCTCAGGGTAGGCGGTAGCCGGGAGCAGTGGTTCTCCGACGCATTGTCCGATCTTCCTGTCAAATACCCATTGGTCAAGGCTGTCCTCTTCTACCACTCCAGTAGTGACAATACGACGATGGATAAGAGCCTGGACTGGACCATCCTGCGCGA
This sequence comes from uncultured Chitinophagaceae bacterium, assembly GCA_964571705.1. Lineage (GTDB taxonomy): Bacteria > Bacteroidota > Bacteroidia > Chitinophagales > LD1 > UBA1941. The sequence continues at coordinate 25,929 of CAZNDJ010000020.1, read as the reverse complement.
TAAACCCACTATACAATCGATCCGCAAAGCCTTATCACAATGGAAGCTGCCACCTATGCACGCCACGGCTAAGAAAGCACCTTAGTACAGCGTTGGTCTTTTCTTTATATCTTGGTCATCATGCCTATAGAGAAAACATACCGCATAGAGACAGATGCCAATGGTCTACGCGTCTTGCTGCGCCCCGGTCGGCCACTTGCTATCAAGTTTGGACTGAGCGTTTACACGCTCGTCTACATTGGTGGCGGAGTGATGTTTCTCAGATTGGTCACGCTAGAGCGTATATCGCTACGTATGCTACCTGATCTGCTGGTGCCGATGCTGGCTCTGCTTGCGTTTGTCGCGTTCTATTTTCTGATCGCAAAAGCCTTCATCAGTAAGCTGACAGAAAATGAAGAGATACGGGTAGATGACAGGCACCTGACTTTGGAGCTAAGTTCCTTTTTTGGAGTGAAGACGAAAGTGTTTAACCTGTCTCAGGTCAAGACAATAGGAGTGGCCGAGGATGAGAAGTTTACCCCACATCCGATGGAAGATCATAACGCAGCCATTGAGTTTGGTGTCAATGAAAGGCTGATACGCTACCAGATCACTGATGGCAATATGTATATCTCTGACGGCAAAGAGTCTGTCCGCTTTGGCAAACAGATACCCTCATGGGATGCCGAGGAGATCGTAGAAACGATCGAACAGTACACTGGTCGTACCTTCTCTGTGAAACCTACGGAGCCGGAGGAGGAGTACTGGCGCTAAATATCTATTACCTTTTTTGTTTTAGGATTTACATCGTCCGGCAGGGAGCGGATGATCTCCTCCTGTATGCGCTGCAGCAGCACCAGCCGGGGGAAGGATGCCTTAGTGACCAGGCTGATCTCACGTACCGGCTTCGGATTGCTAAATTCGCGTACCTTTTTCTTTTGGGTCGGTTTCAGGTTTAGCATAGCCAGGTGAGGGATGATGGTGATACCGTCGTAGCGGTCTACCAGATTGATCAGAGTCTCTATGCTGCCAGCCTCGTAGTGCAGCATCTCTGTGTCGCTGCTCTGCTGCTTCAGCTCACAGAGATTGAATATCTGGCTGCGCAGGCAGTGGCCCTCCTGTAGCAGCCATAGGTGGTCAGGGTTGATCTGCTTTGGTAGCAGGTATTTCTTATTTGATAGCTTCTCACTCTGGGATACGTAGGCATAGAATGCCTCATAAAACAAGACATGCTCCTGTAGCCCCTGCTCATGCAGAGGAGTGGCCAGGAGAGCCATCTCTATTTTCCCGGATTTGAGTGCTATGATGATCTCGTCTGTCACCATCTCTCGCACATAGAGTTTTAGGCGCGGAAACTTTTCTGAAAAGTTCTTCAGTACCAGGGGCAGCAGATATGGTGCCAGCGTAGGGATGATACCTATGTGCAGGTCTCCGGTGATCTCGCCCTTCAGCTCCTGAGAGTAGTCTTTCAGGTTTGATGCTTCGGCCAGTATCACTTTGGCGCGGCGTATGATCTCCTCGCCCTCAGGCGTGGGGGTGATAGGATGCTTGGTCCGGTCAAATATCTTGAGCCCCAGCTCATCTTCCAGCTTCTGTATCATCATACTCAGCGTAGGCTGTGTCACAAAACTGTGCTCCGCCGCACGTGCAAAGTGGCGGTGCTGATCTACTGCTATAATGTATTCTAATTGTTGAAGATTCATGACCGATAGTTTTTGTCTATTGCAAGATAAAAATTATCAGTTTGATTGATGGATGAATTGCCCACATATTTGCAGCATGGAGATACACATATATCTATTCTGATCTCGGTAGACGGATGATAGCAGAGAGGAGCGGGCAGGATAGGTGGATAATGGAGTAACTCTTCAATAAATAGAGCAAAAGGATATTTTCATAGGTTGGGTTTAGGTTAGGGGCTTCCCAAGAGCCCCTTTTTTCGTTCCTATATCAGCATAAGATAGGCTATTTGTTAAAATTTAGGAAGTTGTATTGTTGTAAGTATTTGATTGTCAGTGCGAATTGAAAATGTTTCATTTTTCTGAAAGTTTTTTGAAAAAAAACCTTGACAAAAGTGAAACCTGAAGCTACCTTGTAATCATAAGCAACGACAATGAAAAGCATCCTCCTCACTATCACCTTCCTCGCAGCAGTAGCCACCGCAAAGTGTGAGACTCCGGCTACAGAGACCAAGAAGGATGTGAAGACTGAGCAGGCTGCTCCGGTAGCTACTCCGGCTGATGCCACTGCCAAGACTGAAATACTGGTAGGTACCTCTAAGGCTAACCTCTCTATCGTTCGCGAAGGTGTAAAGCAAGCTTAATAACAAAAGATACAACTCAAGCCCCCCTTATAAAGCCCCGGTCTGCCGGGGTTTTGTATTTCTGGCCGGGAGCTTACTTACGCAGCAGTTTTAGGGCATGTGTCCAGCTATTCTCCCGAAAACCAGGTATGCACCATAGCATACATAGTGCCTCTATGGCCCGGGCCGCCTCTGCAGTGCCCATATCCTCTGGCTCATAGCCGAAGTAGCCGAGTATCTCCGTCACCTCCGCCTTGGCTCCCTCACTATTCCCACAGATGAACATGCTCGGCTTGCCGCTCAGGTATTCGGGATTGACCATCACCGGGCTGCCTACAGAGTTGAAGCATTTCACGAAGTGGGCATCGGGATAGAGCTTTTGAAGTTCCTCCATCAGTGAGGTATTGGCCGCAGTAAAGTAGGGTAGGACCCCATTCACCGGTGGGCCGGCTATCGGGTTGCAGGTGTCTATGATGGTTTTGCCGTCCAGGTGTTTCTGCTCTGCCAGTGCCAGCGCGTCTTTGACTGCATGGCCTTTGACCGCCAGCACTACTATATCGCCAAAGAATGCCGCCTCGGAGAAGGTGCCCACAGAGGCTTTGTCTCCTGCCTGTGCCAGCCAGTCGGCCAGTTTGGTTTTGTCACGTGTGCCGAGGCGTACCTCATAGCCGTGTTTGATAAAGCCATTGCCGAGTGCTTTGGCTACAGCGCCAGAGCCGATGATGCCTATCTTCTTCATATCCGATTGGTTTACGTGATAATAGGGACGGATGAACCGTTCATTTTATTTCCCTAAGGTTGCAAAAATAATGCCTCTCGCAGAGTGCCCGATGATCGTGATCACACCATAGATCAATAGCGGTCCTTCAGCCTCGTCTTGCGCTGCGCCTCTATCTCATGTCCGTAGCGTGCCGTTCGCTCATCCTCTACACAGCGCTGTATGTGGTCTTTATCATCTGTACCATAGCGGCCGATGCTTTTAAACATATGGTCATCCGCATTGGTCATGATCGTTTTGAAGTATGTCATACCCTCTACACTGCACTCCTGATCTATGTAGTCTGCCACCTCGCCGTCTGTCATGACGCGGGGCGCATCACGCAGCACTGAGGTGGTGCACCAGTGAGGTGTATGCCTCCTCAGGCCCCATCCCATCAGAAATGTACCCTCCAGACCCACTGCGGTGACCCATATGGGTTTTTTGTTTTTCTGATCTATGATCCACTGTCCTCTATCAAATTCCATATTGCGATATTTATGGCTATAAAATTAGTAATAGCTAAAATAAATAGCGCCTACCGCTGCTTTATAGTTATTCACAGTCGGCACCGTCTGAGGAAAAGCAATAAATGAGCGCGATTAGCGTAAAATAAGTGACTGATATTCAGTGGGGTTCAAAAAGGTTACGTTTTTCTGCAACTTTTTTCAAAAAAAACCTTGACAAAAACGAAACCTGAATCTATCTTGAATTCATAACGAACTACTAAAAACTCCCAAAGATGAAAAGCCTCCTGATAATAGCACTCACCCTGGTTACTTTCGCAGCAAAGGCACAAACTCCGGCTGCTCAGGAAACTACCAAGGCTACTATCGTAAACGTGGCAAACACATCAGTAGAAACTCCGGCAGCTACTACACCAGCAGCTACTGAGACTACACCGGCTCAGGACGCCACAGCAGGTAGCGGACCTCATATCTCTGCTAACTTTGTAGGTACTAATGACCTGAACCTCCTCCTCCTCCGCGAAGGTGTAAAAAGGGCCTAATCAGCCATCAAGATACAGCCAACCCCTATTTAGAAGGCCGCGCATGAAGACGCGGCCTTTTTTTATTGATCGCCCACTGGAGCTGCGGTGGCATGGGACAATAGACCCGATAGACCGGCGTTTTATCAAAAATACCCACACCCATGAATGCCCTCCTGATCGCACTACTGGTCCTGACGCGGCCTGTTTCCCCGGTCTCATTTTTTCAAGCGCTGTCTGATGCAGGTATCGCTATCATAGATCCCGCTGTCCGCTACGATGCTGCATATGTATCCATACTCTATCCCAATGGTGATGTGGCCCCGGGCCACGGCGTCTGTACAGATGTGATCATCCGCGCCTACAGGCGGCTGGGCATAGACCTGCAGCGCGAGATACATGAGGATATGGTCGCTCACTTTGACCAGTATCCGGCGCTATGGGGACTCAAAAAGCCCGACTCTAATATAGACCACCGCCGTGTGCAGAATTTACAAACCTTCTTCACACATCGCCACGCCTCACTACCTGTATCGCAGCGCGCTACCGACTACCAGCCGGGAGATATCGTGACGTGGGACCTGGGCCATGGCCTCGTGCACATCGGCCTGGTAGTAGACCGCCCATCATCTACCGATAGCCATCGGCACCTTATCGTTCATAATATAGGTAACGGGCAGGTACTAGCAGATTGTCTCTTTGATTTCAAGATCACGGGACACTACAGGTATCAGGGTAGGAACTCATACTTATAGCATACCAGCCGGATATCTTTAGTTTTTGCTGCGTAGCAGCGCCCCGCTCAATCCTGCGAAGCCCGATACCAGCCCGCCTATCACACCTGTGAGCAGCAGCAGCAGCCAGTAGTTCCCCTTGAGGGGAAAGAGCGTAGCGATACGCGCAGACAGGATGTGGTCATTGCCAAAGTCCAGCCGCGCGGCCACACCCGCCCACAGGATAAAGACCCCGAGGAAAGCCGCCAGGAACGCCAGCCCCGGCTTTAGCCGCAGCAGGTAGCTCAGTATAAATGCCACAATGGCTATACTCCACCACGGCGCGAAGTTTTGTACAACACCACTCACGATGGCGATAGCTATGATTGGGAAAAGGAGTTTCATGTTTCTTGTTTCTTATTGCAGTTTCTGGATTCTTGTCTCTTGCTTCTTGTATTAACTTAATACTTACTACTAAACACTTACTACTATTTATTGAAAGTGATCTTATACAGCTTATCCCTATCCAGTTGCGCCTTCGGCTCAAACTTCGCCGTGTAGTAGTTGCCCTTGGCCCATGAGTCTATCATATTGTCGTAGAACTTACTGCCCGGGTTGCCGCTTTCCCCGCCAGGATACAGGCAGTAGCCCTTCATCTCGCCAAAGTCCACGATCATCCGCCAGCTGGGGCCGTGATCATGGCTCGTGGCGTTTACGATACCACGGTTGCCCCCGCAGTACACATCCATCCGGCTAAAGGCATCGAGCTGCGGCGAGAGGTGGTGTACCATCGTCGCCTTGTAGGTGCCCCAGTCTTTCACCTTGTCCAGTGAGCCATAGGTGTCCTTGAGTTTCTTCATCGCCTTGTCAAAACTCATCAGCACCAGCATCTCGCGCGTCTCGCGCTCACCAGTCTGCAGATTGTCGTAGAATGCACTCGTGCTATCATCCCTCAGGAAGTAGGCCGTGCGGTACGTATTAGGCTTGCGCATCGGCAGGGTAGGGTCGCCCATCTCATCCCACAGCAGCGGGTAGAGCACATCTGTCCACGCCTCGTAGTACACCGTGGCCTTGCTGTCGGCATTGTCATAGTAGTCCCACTTGTCCAGCGCAGTGATGGCCTCTGCCTCGTCCGCAGTGAGCTTCGCACGGTCTATCACGCGCAGCAGGGTAGGGAGGGTGAGAGAGGCTATCATGTTATAGTTGTCCCGCTGCATGCGCTGCATGTGGGCCACATCCATTTTCTGCGATGAGTCTGACAGCAGCTGGTTGATACGCATGGCCCGCGGATTCTCATAGATGCCCACGTGAGACACCGGGTACGGATACGTCTCATCCACCGGAAACTGATTAGCACTACTCACAAAGCCGCGCTCAGGATTCTTTACCGTAGGGTTGTGCTCATTGGGTATCACCCTGTGCCAGTCACTGGCAGACGTACTGCCATCGGCTACAAACTCGTGCGTCATCGGATGCGTGCCCTGCTCCTTGATCGCTATATCACCACTGCGGGAGGCAAAGACGAAGTTCTGCGTAGGGCAGGAGTAGTGATTCAGCGCAGCGATATAGTGGTCGTAGTTGTGGCCCTTATTGAGCAGGTAGAAGGTCTTAAATTCATTGGACCCGGTGTGTGCCGTCCACTTCAGAGAGAGGTATTTCTTGCTCTTCACATCGCCATAGCTCTGGTCAAATACCACTGGCCCAAAGCGCGTGTACAGCACGGTATCCACGAAGTCTTTGCCGCCCTTCACCTTGTAGTGCTCGATACGTTTCTCCGTCTTCACCCACTGGCTGTCCAGCAGGTATTCATTGTGCGTATCATCTTTGAACTGTACCGTAAACCAATCCCGCACATCACGGCCGCCATTGGTCACGCCCCAGGCTATGGAGTCGTTCCACCCGCTGATCACGCAGGGTGCACCGGGCAGTGTAGCGCCGTAGGCATTCATAGTAGGCGAGGAGAGGTGCATCTCATACCAGATAGAGGGCAGGTTGAGTTGCAGGTGGGGATCATTGCAGAGCAGTGGTTTGCCGCTCTTGGTCTTGCTGCCGCTCACGGCCCAGTTGTTAGATCCATTCAGTTCTTGTGGCTTCTCTATAGCCCGGTCGTAGCTCTCGTACAGGTTGCGGTCTACATTGGATACCTTCTGCCCTGCGGGCAAAGCCTCCGGCGCAGCAGGCGCACTATCACCGGCAAAGGCCCACGGTGTACCACGCGGTATGATATAGTCTGTGAAAGAATCACGCTCCGGATAGATATAATGAAACTGATCGGCTCCAAACTTTGACACGAAGTTCGTATTCTCTATGTCAAACTCGTAGACGGAGAGCATGTTTGCCATGTTTTTTAGCAGCAGCGCCACCTTCAGCGGTGTCCACTCCTCTGGTGCGTAGCCGAGTAGTTTATATTCCAGCGGGTAGTCCTTTGGCGAGAGGGATTTGATATAGGCATTCACACCTGCACAGTAGGCGCGTACCAGGTCATTGCTCTGCGCATCTTTCTCGATAAATGCTTTTGAGTTCTCCGCACCATATGCCAGCCCTATGCGGCGGGAGAGGCGGTCTTTGGTCAGCGCTTTCTCACCTGCTATCTCTGATACACGGCCTGCGGCGCTGTGCGTCTGCACCTCCATCTGCCAGAGGCGGTTTTTGGCAGTGATATAGCCCTGCATGAAGAAGAGGTCCTCATCATTTTGCGCAAAGATGTGCGGCACCATTCGGTCGTCAAAGTAGACCTCCACCTTGTCATGCAGGCCATTCATCTGCATGTCTATATCATGGTAGTGCGAGGTATTCTCGGCATTCTGCCAAAAGCCACTATACGGGTCAAAGAAACGGCCCAGTGCAGGCGCAGGCCCGAGGGGATGATTGAGCACATAGATGAGGCCGATAGTAGCCGCCAGGCTGAGGGAAAAACCTATAAATCTCACGTTGGGTTGATTTTCCTGTGAATCTAATTATAAAGGACAGAAAAATAAATATAGGTTAGCGGCGTCATCACTACTATGGACGATCGCCACTCCTTTCGCCGCAATCTGCGCATTACTTTTGCCTTTACCGCCGTGCTCTGGATCGTCTGGTTTGCAGACCTTCTCTTCGGATTGCAGCTGGCGCGTTATGGTATTATTCCTCATACTGCTCTCGGCCTGAGGGGAATTATCTTCAGTCCCTTCATACATGATACCTCTGGTATCAGCCATATCCTGAGCAATACGTTGCCATTCATGGTGCTATTCTTTGTCCTGATCAGTGCCTATCAGGAGGTAGCAGTTTTTGTGCTGATCTGTATTCACCTGCTCAGCGGTTTTCTGGTATGGATGTATGCTCCGGCCTATACAGTACACGTGGGCATCAGTGGTATCATTTATGGTATTGCAGCCTTCCTGGTAGGCTCTGGATTTTTCAGGCGTGACCTGACCTCTATTGGTATTGCTGTGTTCGTGTCTATCCTGTATGGTGGCATGGTGCAGGGATTTATCAGTCAGCCGGGCATATCATGGCAGTCGCACGTGTTTGGTGCGGCTATCGGTCTGCTCATGTCTTTTATCCTGAGGAGCTATCATCAGCGGCCGTCCGCTCTGGAGGAAGAAGAGCCTGAGGACGATAGGCATTTCTTTGAGAAACACCCGTAGGGATTTACGGATTTACAGATTTACAGATGTACTGATTTCATAGCGGCATAAATCAACCCTTGTCATGTCGCAGTGAAACGGAGACATCTTTACTCTGGATATGGAATGCAAGATTCCTACGCTATGCTACGGAATGACAACAAGAGCGGTCGTCAAGGCAATCCGTAAATCCGTACATAGGAAAACCTCACTTCACCATCCTCACCGTCTTGATGCGGATATTTTTCTTTGGCCGGTCATTGGCATCGGTCAGGCTCTCTGCTATCTCGTCTACTACGGCCATGCCCTTCACCACCTCGCCAAACACCGTGTATTGATTGTCCAGATGTGGTACACCTCCCTCGGTGCGATATACTTTCTTGTGCTCCTCCGGTATCTCATAGCCTCCACTACGCTGTTTTGCTCTGATGAAGGTTGAGTCATTTGCCACTTTGCCCTGTACGATATAAAACTGCATGGCAGACGAGGCCCTGTCAGGGCGGTCATCGCGGGCTGCTGCCAGCGCTCCGCGTTTGTGATAGTATTTGTCCGGTATGATCTCGGCAGGCACGGTATAGCTCAGGTCGCCATTGCCCAGCATCGCAGTATCATTGGCATGTTTCGAATCCGGATCTCCACCCTGTATCATAAACCCGCGTATGACCCGATGAAAAAGGAGACTGTCATACTTGTGCTCCATTACTAGTTTGATGAAATTGTCTTTGTGCACTGGCGTACTGTCGTAGAGCATGACGCGTATCTTGCCATAGTTGGTCACGATCTCGGCCTCGTGGCTCTGGGCCCGGCCTATGAGACCCGTCAGTGTGAGGGTCGCGAGCAGTATGATGTTTCTCATGGCTATAAAACTATGGTTTTGTGAGCAATAATTGACTGCAACCGTTTAGCTGCGGGCTTTACCCATTCATAGACGTTTTTATATGCTTCGGAGAAATATCATTGTCAGTCAATAATGAACGGGTAACTTTGCCCACCAAAATACGGATCATGACAAAGTGGATCACAGCCGCTTTACTTTTTATCTCCATCGGCAGCCTGCAGGCGCAGCAGGTATTTGTCAGTCTGGACCAGTACACAGACTACGCCCTGCAGCACAATCCATCCCTGCAGCAGGCCGTACTGAATGAGAAAGTAGAGGAGCAGAACAAGAACAGCGCCATCGCTCCGCTGCTGCCTACGGCCAATGCCGCAGCTACCCTCACGGATAACCTGATACTGAATACGCAGGTCGTAGCCTTCAACGGGGTCACGCAGGAGTTTCGCTTTGGTACCAAGTATGCGCTCAATCCCTATGGCAACCTGAACGTGAACCTCATCAACGCGAGCAACTTTCAGGGCCTCTCCATCGCCAAAAAGAATCAGGAACTGGCTGCAGCCAATACGGCACTCAGCATCGAGCAGATCAAGCTGTCCATCGCCCAGGCTTATTATCTCTATCTGCTCTACCAGAGCAATTTTGACTTTACCCAGCGCAACCTCAATAATGCCGACACGCTGCTGCACATCACACAGGTCAGGTTTGACAATCAGTATATAGATGAGCTGGACCTCAACCGCAGCAAGTCTACCCAGCTGCAGGCCGACAATCAGCTCAACCAGAGCCGCGTGCTGATGGAGAAAGCGCTCAACAACCTCAAGCTAATAGCCGGCATGAATGTGACCGACAAGCTCGTGATACAGGACAAGCTGGTGATACAGGATATACCCCTGGCAGAGGCCATCACCGCCAATATGTATGCCCGCCCCGAGCTGCGCGCCAGCATGCTACGCACCCAGATAGCGGGTATGTCCAGCACCCGCGAGAAGCTCCGCTTTGCACCTGAGCTGTCAGGCTTTGCCAACTATGGCGTGACAGGTCTCAACAACAATTTCAAATTCACTGATGCTTCGCAAAAGTGGTACAAGGCCAGCGCCATCGGCCTCACGCTGAATGTGCCTGTCTTTGCCGGAGGCATCAAATACTACTCCGTGCAGAAGGCCAAGCTAAACCAGCAGATAGCCGCCCTGGACCAGCAGAATACACAGCTCAAGACCGCTAAGGAGGACCAGGACCTCGTGCTGGACTTTGTGAAGGCCAAAGGCGACCTCAAGGCACGCCAGCAGCAGCTGGCCCTCTCTGACAGAAACTACAACCTGGCCCTGATCAAGTATAGAAACGAATCCCTGACCTATGACAATCTCGTGAACGTACAAAACGAAATGCTGGCCGCACAGCAGCAGATGCTCCAGGCCGAGGCAGACTACGTGACCTCTCAGTACAAAATAAAACTCATCAATAGCTATGATAAAAAGTAAACGTACCGGTGCGGTGCGCACACTGGTGGCAGGCGCTATGGCCGCACTGCTGCTCGTGCCGGCTACCGGCTGCAATAAGTCCAAACCGCTCCACGCATCACGCAAATCTATCACCGAGGCGGTCTATGCCTCAGGCTTTGTAGCCGCGCGCAATATGTATAAGGTCTACGCCCTCACTGATGGCAATATCGTGGCCAAATACCACGTGGCAGGAGATACCGTACCGCAGGGCGAGGCCCTCTACCGCGTGCAGAGCGATGCCTCCAGCGCCAAGCTCGGTGCCAGCTCATCTGCCTACCGCCTGGCCATAGAGAATGCCAAGGATAACTCGCCCGTGCTGCAAGACCTCCAAATCAAGATCAAAAACGCCGAGACCCTGCTGGCCAATGACCAGACCACCTATACCCGTATGAAGAATATGTACGACGCAGGTGCAGTGAGCAAGGCGCAATACGATCAGGCCTCTACAGCACTGGAGGTGTCTAAGAACAATGTGCAGGCTGCCAAAGAGGCCCTCAGGCGCACAAAGGAACAACTGGCCGTAGACGCACAGAATGCACAGGCGCTGGTAGCCAGCTCCGGCCAGGACCTCTCCAACTATGTGCTGAAGTCCCTCATCAAAGGCCAGGTATACGAGACCTACAAGGAGCTGGGCGAGGCCGTGAGGCGCAATGATGCCGTAGCGCTGGTAGGCGAGATGGGCAGCAAGTACCTCCAGCTGGCAGTGGACCAGCAGGACATAGGCCGTGTGAAAATAGGGCAGGAGGTAGTGGTGAAAATGGACGTATCTTCAGACAAGGTCTACAAGGCTCATGTCACCAAGGTCTATCCGAATATGAATGGCAATAATCAGTCATTCCGTGTGGATGCGGACTTTGACCAGGACCCGGGCCTGCAGTTTATCAATGCATCTGTGGAGGCCAATATCGTGATCACGACCAAGGATAATGCCCTCGTACTGCCACGCCAGGCGGTCAATGCAAAGGATGAGGTGATAGTGAAAGCCATAGGCGGCAATAAGACCGTAAAGATCCAGCGTGGCCTGATCAATATGACTGACATAGAGATCGTATCCGGCATCACAGAGTCTGACGAGATAGTTTTACCAAAGGAATAAACGCCACCCATGATCGGAGTAAACCTCGAGATAGCACGTACACACCTGCTGGCCAAAAAGCGCCAGACACTGGTAGCCATGATGGGTGTCACCTTTGGCATCGGCATGTACCTGCTCATGATCTCTTTTATGAATGGATTCAACGAGTACCTGGAGGATACACTGCTCTCCTCCACGCCTGATATCCATATCTACAATGATATCAAGACCGACTACTCTCACTCCATACTGGACCAGGTCTCTGATACCAGCCGCATGCTGAATATCATACACCATCCGAAGCCCAAGGATATCACGCCAAACATCCACAACCCAAAGCAGATCGTATCTGACATCAAGACCTTTGACAATATACTCGCCGTATCGCCGCAGCTGTCGTCTCAGGTTTTCTACAATAATGGTCCCGTGCAGATACCCGGCTCGCTGAATGGTGTCAACATCATAGAAGAAGCTAAGCTGACCAACCTGCAGGATAAGATGAAGACCGGCGCCATAGAGGACCTGATGAAGGTAGACAATGGCATCCTGCTGGGCCACGGCCTGGCTACAAAGCTAAACGCCAGCGTGGGTGACCTCGTGACACTGGCCTCACCGCAAGGCACGTCTATGAGCTTCCGTGTGGTCGGTACGTTCCAGTTTGGTATCGGATCTCTGGATAATGTGCGCAGCTACGTGAGCCTGAAAAATGTGCAGCAGCTGCTGGGCAAGGACAACCAGTATGTGACCGACGTCAATATCAAGATGAAGGACTACACCAAGGCCAAAGAACTGGCAGCCACCTTTGCGCGCAAATATGGCTACAAGGCTGATGACTGGCAGGTGGCCAATGCCTCGGCCATGGTATCCATCACCATCCGCAATATGATGACCATCGTGATCAGCTTTACACTGCTGGTAGTAGCCGGCTTTGGTATCTACAATATCATGAACATGACCATCCAGAATAAGCTCAAGGATATCGCTATTCTCAAGGCGGAGGGATTTGCCGGCAGTGACATCATACAGATATTCCTTTTTCAGTCACTCACTATCGGCCTCTTCGGCGCGCTGCTGGGACTGATACTGGGCTATGCTATGTCCTACGGCGTATATAGCCTGCCATTCCCCAAAAATGAATTTATGAGCATTACGCATTTCCCGGTCACTTTCCACGTCAGGCATTATGTGTTTGGCGTCGTCTTTGGCCTGCTCACCACGCTCATAGCAGGCCTGATGCCGAGCCTCAAGGCTGGCAAGATAGACCCGGTAGCTATTTTGAGAGGATAATGAAACGCAAGCAATGGAGACAGTACTGAGAGCAAAACAGGTCAATAAATACTTCTACGAGCCGGAGGAGTTTCACGTACTCAAGGATATCAGCTTTGAGGTGCGGAGAGGAGAGTTTCTATCACTGATAGGCAAGTCTGGCTGCGGCAAGTCTACGCTACTCTACCTGCTCTCTACCATGGATACGGACTACAAGGGTGAGATAGAGATCAATGACATGCGCCTGACTGGTATGAAGCAGAAGCAGCTCGCCGCCTTTCGCAATGAACATATCGGCTTTGTGTTCCAGTTTCACTTCCTGCTGCCGGAGTTTACAGCGCTGAAGAATGTGATGCTGCCGGCTGAGAAGCTGAATAAATACTCCGCCTCAGAGATCAAGGACCGCGCCTATGAGAAGCTCAAGATGCTGGATATGCAGAACTATGCCATGAAGCAGAGTAGCAAGCTATCCGGCGGCCAGGCACAGCGTGTGGCTATAGCCCGCGCCCTCATCAATGATCCTACCATCATCATGGGCGATGAGCCTACCGGCAATCTCGATACCACCAATACACAGATCGTATTTGACATACTCAAAGACCTGGCCCGGACCAAGGGGCAGACCATCATAGCCGTTACGCACGACCCCGAGTTTGCGCAGAAGTCTGACCGCATCATAGAGATGAAAGACGGAGAGATTATCAAGCAATGATAAAAGAGGAAAGGAAACTATTGTGGCTGGTGGTTGGCTGCCTGTACCTGTTCTTCACAGTGCTGAAGATCTATACATTCCCCAACCTGAGCGCTATGTGGCAGATAGAGGGCAGTGTGTTTGGCTTCATCGTACTGGTGGTCATCATCCTCTCTATGCGCGTGGTAGACCTGGTACTGGACCGACTCTATCCCTATGAGCGCAGCTTGGTGTTTCGCCTGGTCATACAGTTTGTGATTTCGCTCGTGATCGTCCTCTCGCTGCGGCAGGCTATCTTCCACTATACCCGCAGCTACCTGCCTATACCCGTCACCCGGGAGCTGTATATCGTAGCTACCGCAGCACACATCCTCTTCATCGCTACCATCGTGCTCACCATGTTCGGGTTCCGTTTCTTTCACAAGTGGCGTGAGACCGAGCTGAGAAAGGAAGTGCTGGAAAAGGAAAAGGCCACCGTGCAGTATGACAATCTCAAGAACCAGCTCAATCCGCATTTCCTCTTCAACTCGCTCACCTCGCTCAACTCTCTGATCTATGAGAATCCGCAGCTGGCCTCTGAGTTTCTCCAGCATCTCTCTAAGGTGTACAGATATGTACTGGAGAATAAAGACAAGACCGTAGTGACACTGGATACCGAGGTCCGCTTCATAGAAAACTATATCGAGCTGCTGACCACCCGCTTTGCAGACGGGCTGGTCATCTCTATCAGCCTGAGTGACCAGGCGCTGGAGCGTCGTATCCTACCTGTGACCCTTCAGATACTGATAGAGAATGCCATCAAGCACAACGTGACCAGCAAGGATAGCCCGCTCACGATAGATGTCTATGATGACAATGACTACCTCATAGTCCGCAATAATCTCCAGATCAAGCACACCATAGACACGAGCAATAAGCAGGGACTGGAAAACCTCCGCGGCCTCTACGAAGTGCTGGTAGAGAAAAAAATGATCGTGACAAAAACGGAAGGTACCTTTGCCGTACACATACCACTAATCTGATGCAGCCATGATAAAAGTACTGATAGTAGAAGACGAAGCCTTGATCTCTAAAAACTTTCAGCGCCTGCTCAAAGAGGTAGCGCCGGATATAGAGGTGCTGGCTGTGACAGACACCGTAAAGGGGACAGTCAAATGGCTCAATAGCCATGCGCATCCTGACCTCGTATTCATGGATATACAGCTGGGCGATGGTGTCAGCTTTGATATATTGAAGCAGGTGGAGCTGGAGCGTCCGGTCATCTTTACCACTGCGTATGACGAGTATGCCATCAAGGCCTTCAAATACAATAGCCTCGACTACCTGCTCAAGCCCGTAGATAAAACCGACCTGAAGCGTGCCCTCGATAAATTTCGCAAGCTATATCAGGATAATACCAGCAAGCAGCCGGAGATCAATGACCTTATAGCCATGTTTGCCACCGGCAGGAAGATACCGCACAAGGAGCGCTTCCTCGTGCACCACCGCTCTGGCTATATCCCTGTGCACAAGGGACAGATCAGCGCTTTCTACAAAGACCAGATCATCTACCTGCTGGCCACAGACGGGCAGAAGTATGTGACCGACTACAATACGCTGGACGAGATAGAAGAGCTGGTAGATCCGGCCCATTTCTACCGGGCCAACAGGCAGACCCTGATCTGCAAGGACGCCGTAGAGAGCCTGCAGAAACACTACACGGGCAAGGTAGAGGTCAAGGTAGCCGGCCAAGACACACCCATAGATGTGAGCCGGGAGAAAGCGCAGGAGTTTAAGCACTGGATAGAGGGCGATCTGGTGCAATAGCCCATGGTGGATAAGCATGTTGCTTAGTTTGAGGGACTAGTGTATTTTTGATAGATAAAATCAACATATGCCAGCCAGCAAACCGATCTATGCACTCTTTATCGCTTTTGTCCTCACCTCCTGCAATCTCTTTGGCGGACAGAAATACCAGACACTCAAGGCCACTGATTTTTCAAAGAAAATAAATGAAGGCGCTGTACAGCTGGTAGATGTGCGCACGCCTGAGGAGTATGCCGAGAAGCACCTCAAGGAGGCTGTCAATATCAATTTCAACGACGATAACTTTATAGACAAGATAGAGAAGCTGGACAAGAGCAAGCCGGTCTACGTCTACTGCCTCTCAGGGGGGCGTAGCAGCAAGGCGGCAGCACTCATCACCAGCAAGGGCTTCGGCCAGGTGTACAATCTGGATGGCGGCATACTGGCCTGGAATGAAGCCGGCCTGCCTGTAGAGACACCTGCGGGTACGCAGGCTGGTGCGCCTAAAGGGATGAGTTTTGATGACTACCTGAAGCATACTAAGGCGGATAAGCTGGTCCTGGTAGACTTCAGCGCTGTATGGTGCGGCCCGTGCAAGATACTGAAGCCGATAGTAGAGCAAACCACAGAGGCCAATAAGGATAAGGTAGAACTCCTCGCTGTGGACGTAGATAAGAATCCGGCAGTGGCAGATGCCATGCATATCACCGGCATACCACTGCTGATCCTCTACAAAAATGGCAAGGAAGTATGGCGCCAGCTCGGAGTGACCGATCGTGCCACACTGGAGAATCAGATCTCTGTCAATAGCAAATAAACTATCAGGTGGTCTCGTCTGTGAGCCACTTCTCCACCTGGGGTGCTTTGTACTCATTCATCTGGTGTAGCAGGTCGCCTATATCGCCGCTCACCAGTAGCATATCCCTGTACACTTTCTTCAGGAAGCCGCGGGCTACCATGTCATCTGCCATGGCTATGAGGCTATCGTAGTAGCCGTCTACATTGAGCAGGCCGATCGGTTTGGCATGCAGGCCCAGCTGTGCCCATGTCAGCACCTCAAACAGCTCCTCCAGCGTACCAAAGCCTCCCGGCAGGGCTATGAAGCCATCACAAAGTTCCTGCATCTTCATCTTGCGCTCGTGCATCGTGTTTGTGATGATCAGGTCTGTGAGGCCGTAGTGAGCCACCTCCCTGCTACGCAGAAAGTGTGGTATGACCCCCGTGACCCTACCACCCACCTCCAGCGCTGCATCAGCCACGGCACCCATCACCCCTATACACGCGCCACCGTAGATCACCCTTATACCGCGCGTGGCCAGTATGGAGCCCACTACACGGGCGGTAGCGATATAGACAGGGTCGGTGCCTGCACTGGCTCCGCAGAAGACGGTGATGCTTTTCATGACGATAGTAAGATTAGGACAGGTAGATTATTGTGATATTTTTATAACATTATCAAATCTACAAACGTCATGAACAAAAGAAAACTCATCCTGCCTCTTTTTGCTATTGCTTTTATCATTGGTATGGCCCTGATGGCTGGCTGCTCACGAGCATCTGATGCTTGTGCCACGCAGTATTGCAATAATGGTGGCACCTGCTCTGGTGGTAGCTGTAGCTGTCCTGGCAACTTCACTGGCACACACTGCGATTCCTGCAAAGGTGGCTATGAAGGAGCTGACTGTAATACACTCAGCCGCGCGAAGTTTCTGCATCAGAACTATACTGTGACAGAAACAGTGACAGGCACAGTATCCGGACCACGTACCTACACCGCATCTATACTCGCTGCACCATCACAGTTTGATCAGATGTACCTGTCGCATCTCAGCAATGGTTTCTTCCTCAACAGTGTGACGGCTACCTGCCGGGGCAATAACGTGGCTATAGACTGGCAGCAGCCGGACGCAGGGTCGCGGCAATATATCAGTGGCAGTGGTGTCTATAGTGCATCAGGCGTATCACTGAGCTACACTATAGTTGACTCCAGTAATAGTAGCGTCTACCACTGCACTGGCACCTGGACCCGCTGATCAGTGATCCTCTGTCCAGCCTGTGTGTGGCGCATACCAGCCGCTGCCGCCCAGATAGCCGGTTGTCCATATCGTATAGTTCTTGCCAGAGCCCGCGTAGAAGTATCCTGTCGGCATGCTGTCGATCACCTGTGAGGTAGCGCTGTTGATCACCTCTATCCACTGGTAGCCCGTATCTACCGGCAGGAATTGCGATGCAGCAGCAGCAGATGAGGTGCCAGCATAGCTCAGGTCTGAGGTCAGGTCTGCATGCCCGCGTATGCGGAAGCGCAGGGCACTTGCATTAGGACATAGGTTTACAAACTTAACTGCGGCCTTGGCGGGAGGGGTAGAGGATGGCAGCATATCGGTGGTCAGAAATGCCCTGAGGTGCGGGAAAGTATCATAGAGAAACCAGGTGTAGTAGGAGTTCTTGTCACAGGCTAGTGGACCGTCAGTGAGTACTGTGCCGTGGTCCGCATCCTTGATGGTCACCGTCAGGTCTCCTATGCGTGGCTGGTCATAGCCGGTAGGCAGGTAGTAGTAGAAATCTGCCACCTGCGGAGAGCTGCTACCGAGCAGGTACAGGTCAGGGTGCTGCTCAGACGGCGAGGCACTGACAAACTGAATATGCGTTTTGTCATTAGGGTTTGACGTAGTGGTGTTACTGTCGCGGCGGCAGGCTGATAGCAGGAGGAGGGCTGCTGCTGCGGTGATGATCCTTTTCATGATATGGTAGTTTGATTTGTGACTAAATGTTTGCGATAGCAAAGGTAGTCAGCAGCTCTACCGGCAGGGGTACGGGATCGTGTCTTTCGTGATAGAAATAGGTTGGGTGGAGGTCTTAATTTATGTGATATTCAAGTGTTTAAGCTGAATTTATTAAATCATTTCGCTCAGCGCTTTCTCATCCCATCCGAGAAAGAACCTGCCCCGGCCCAGATCCCATACCGGGCGCTTGATGAGGGATGGATTCTTGATCATGAGGGCTATGGCTTTGGCCTTGCTGGTGATGCTGGCTTTCTCCGCATCAGTGAGGGCGCGATAGCTGGTACCCTTGGTATTGATCAGCTTATCCGTAGGGAAATGCTCCAGCCAGGTCTGTAGGGTAGCCTTGTCTATGCCTGACTCTTTATAGTTGTGAAACTCGTAGGTGACCTTCTTTGCGTCCAGCCACTTCAGGGCTTTCTGCATGGTGTCACAGTTTTTGATGCCGTATATCCTGATCATGTTGCGAACATACTTTATAACCACAAAAGCGCGAAACCGAAAAAGCTTTATCACAAAGGTCACAGAGTTTTTATCACTCTGGAGACAGCTATTTTTGAGAGCACAGGGATAAATCCCTTTGTGGCCTCAAATGGCTGTTAAACTCATCCCTTAGTGTCCCCTGTGACAATTGCATTAAAGACTCAGATTAGCCCGCCTCCGCAGGATCTCTCTGTCTACTACACCCGGTGCCAACTGCGTCATTACGCGTATGAGCTTTGCGTCCGGGCCTACCATTACGCGCTTGGCCTTGCGGCGTATCGCATTGAGGATGATCGTAGCGGCTCGGTCAGAGCTGGTCATGACGAGTTCTTTAAACTTCTCTACGGTCACATCTTTCTTGCCTTTGTAGTGGATGCCGTTGGCCACGATATTAGTGTCTATGCCGCCGGGGTGGATGCAGGTCACGGCCACATTGGTACCGCTCAGCTCCAGCCGCAGCGAGTCTGAGAAGCCCCTCACTGCAAATTTGCTCACGCAGTAGGGTATCTGTGTAGGGATGCCCATCAGGCCAAAGACGCTCGATGTATTGGCTATGGCAGCCTCGGGCCTCGTGAGCATCACCTCCAGAAAGGCCCTCGTGTGGTGTATCACGCCCCACAGATTGATATTGATCAGCCTGTCGAAATCCTCCATGGGTATCTCCATCAGCTTTGCCTCGCCTATCGCTATGCCTGCGTTATTGATCAGTACATCTATATAGACATACTCAGCCAGCACCTCTTTGGCAAAGGCATAGACCTGGTCTTTATCTCCTACGTCTACTTTGTATGTTTTGCACCGGCCGGTGCCTATGAGTTTTTTTGTCTCTGCGAGAGATGTCTCATTGATATCTGAGAGGAGCACAGTAGCGCCCTCGGCAGCCATCTGCACCGCCAGAGAGCGGCCCATGCCGGAGCCGGCACCTGTGATCACTGCTGTCTTATCTTTAAAGCTTTTCACGCGTCAGTGTTTTGCCCTAAAGATAGCAAAGCCTGCTAATGTACCGGTGGCGTATAGCAGACCACCTCCACCGTATTGTAGTCCTTCAGGTCTATATTGCGCGCAGCGCGGTCACTGAGTTTGATCTTAAAGCTATCGCTCTCTGTGGGTGGTATTTTGCCTATCACTACGGCGTAGGTCACTTTGCCATTGCCGGGGTTGGTCAGTTTGATCACAGTGCCTATGGCTGCATTATTATAGTAGGCTATCTGGGCGTGCGTGCTGCCATCCATCAGCTTTGCAGCGCCACGGTCTATGACCGGGTCCTGGCTGGATGAGGCACTACGGCTATACAGGGTGGCATACTCTGCAGACGGATCAAAGGCCTTTTTTGCATTGTAAAACTCCCTGCGCTGTGTCACACGCTCGTCCTTCCAGCGCATAGATTCTGCGGGCTTTGGGTAGACATACTCTGTACTGGCAGATGCTACTGCATCGGCGGCAGGAGAGGGGACCTGCTGTGCACAGGCGGTGAGTGTATATAGGATGGATGGGATGAGTAGTGTAGCTATCTTTTTCATATCACGGTTGTTTTATTAACCCGCTGATACCATGCCTAATAACGTGCCAATACATACTGTGGAATACACGCCATACAGTTTGTCACGAGCAGTCGAGGGAAATGACCACAAACGGAGGAAAATATGTGGAAGAATGTGGCTACAGCAGGGTCCCCTTGAGGAGCATAGCCGCGATAGTAAAGTAGATGATGAGTCCCGTCACATCTACCAGTGTAGCCACCAGCGGGGCAGAGGAGGTAGCAGGGTCGATACCCAGTTTCTTTAGCACGATAGGGATCATAGATCCCGAGAGTGTGCCCCACAGTACGATGCCTATCAGAGAGAGGAATACTGTAGTAGCTACCAGTATATAATGCTCTGTATAGTTGTACCAGTGCAGCTGCTGCCAGAGTATGATGCGCAGGAAGCCGATAGCGCCCAGTATGACACCGAGGGTGAGACCGGAGAGTATCTCGCGGCGCATCACTATCCACCAGTCCTTTACAGTGATCTCCTGCAGGCTCATGGCGCGTATGATCAGTGTGGCTGCCTGCGAGCCGCTATTGCCCCCGCTGGATATGATGAGCGGGATGAACAGTGCCAGTACCACCGCCTTTGATATCTCTACATCAAAGTAGCCCATGGCCGTAGCCGTAGCCATCTCACCGATGAAGAGTACCACCAGCCAGCCGGCACGCTTGGCTATGAGAGAGAAGAAAGGCGTGCTGATATACGGATAGTCCAGCGCCTCCATACCACCAAACTTCTGGATATCCTTTGTGCTCTGCCACTCTATCACGTCTACGATATCATCTATGGTCACGATACCCACCAGGATGCCGCTCTCAGAGATCACCGGCAGCGCATTGCGGTCATATTTTTCAAATACGGCCACTGCCTCATCCTTATTCATAGTGCTACGCAGGGAGACGAAGTTGTAGTCCATCAGCGCAGATACTTTAGTATCCTCATCAGCCAGGAGGAATACACCTATCTGTATATCGTCTATCAGTTTATTCTGATCATCTATCACATAGACTGTATTGAGCGTCTCGGCGCGCTTGCCATTCTGCTTGATATTGCGCAGCACATCTGCTACGGTCTGCTGCTCCCGGCACTGTATGTAGTGCGGCGTCATGATACGGCCTACGCTCTCTGCGGGATAGCCCAGCAGGTTGACCGCTACCTTGCGCTCCTCATCACTGAGCAGGCGGATGATCTTGCGTATCAGCTCATCGGGAAAGTTCTCAAACATCCGCGTACGGTCATCCGGAGGCATCGTATTTACTATGTCGGCTATCTCCCTATTGCCCAGCTCACGTAGTATGTGGTGCTGGTCTGACTGTGAGAGGTATGAGAAAACGGAAGCTTTCTGATGGTGGGGGAGCCGGAGGAAGGCAAACGCCTTTTCCTTATCGTCCAGCTCGGCGATCTGATTGGCAATGTCCGATGGATACACTGCTACCGGTGTGTCTGTGTCCTGTACCATGTGTCGTCGGGGGCATATCTGATCAGTTAGTGAATAATAGTCGCCTGAGCGGGGCGCAAAACTAAAAAATACTCTGCAAGGCAAAAACAAAAGGCCAATAAAAATGGCATTAAAAATCATGCCGCTACCCTCCAGGCAAACACCCCTGACGCCCCTTGCTACCCCTCTCGGAGGATATCCACATTGTTATTATCGTAGATTTCCTTTGTCAGAGATTTATTTAATACATTTAGACTTATTAATTGACCATTTAAACCAAAACATGGCAACAAAGAAAGCACCAGCAAAAAAAGCAGCAGCAAAAAAAGCAGCTCCTGCAAAAAAAGCAGCTCCTAAAAAGGCTGTAGCAAAGAAGGCAGCTCCTAAGAAAGCTGCAGCAAAAAAAGCAGCCCCTAAGAAGGCAGCTAAGAAGAGGACACCAAATCCTTCTTTCATGAAGCCTATGAACGTAGGTGAGGCACTGCACGCTATCGTAGGTAGCAAGCCACTCCCACGTACAGAGGTGACCAAGAAGCTCTGGGAGTACATCAAGAAGAACAAGCTCCAGGATGCTAAGGAGAAGCGCAACATCAATGCTGACGCAGCCCTCCAAAAAGTATTTGGTGGCAAGAAGCAAGTGAGCATGTTTGAAATGACCAAGCTGGTCAACAAGCACCTCAGCTAATTTCTGCTGACCTTTTAGAAAAGGCGTTGACCGTATCCCGGCAGCGCCTTTTTTATTTTTGTTCTGTTAGTTTCTTACGTCGTACCATTCTGACTATTGACCGAATGTATGGCGATTTATTTTGATGGATGGATTTACTTCCGTCCATAGTGAAAACTGCCACAATACGCGATGCCATTCTGGAGCAGGAGCTCAGTCATAGAGGATTTATACGGATACCTCATTTTATTTCTGATCGGGAGGTCACAGCCCTACTGGATCTTTATAAACACAATCATCCCTCCCCGGATGCAGATGCCGGCATGTGGAATAGCCTCTATAATAAGAGTGAGGATGGAGCCATGGGCATGAGCGAGCAGATACTCGCTATACTGCGGCCACGCCTCGAGTCCCTCTTTGAGTCATACTATGCGCCTGTAGGTACATTTATGTCAAAGAACAATAATGCCTATAGTGAGTGCGACCTGCACCGTGATTTCTCTATAGCAGATGAGGACCAGTACCAGTATCGCAATCTATGGATACCCCTGGTAGATACCACAGTACAGAATGGAGCCCTCTTTGCACTGCCGGGTAGCCATCGCGTTTTTGACTATATGCTTCCTATGTTTTGCGAGTGGCCGTATAGAGATATGCTGCCAGTGCTGACCCCGATGGCGCAGACGGTAGAGTGTGCTGCAGGCGACCTCGTCATCTATCTGGACAAGACCCTCCATGGTTCACATGTCAACTACTCTGATGACTCCAGACCCGTGGTACACTTTGGCGCATTGCACCCTGATGTAGAGATGAGGTTTCACTGGCTGGACCGTGATAGTAATCGTGTGCGCGCCTATCAGGTGCCGTTCAGCTTTTACCTGGCCAATGACTTCTCGGAGCCTGCGGGCCGCTATCCGGTAGTAGAGGAATATACATACGCACCGCCACAGGTCTCAATAGAGCGGGTGAAAGAGCTACTGACAGGCAGTGCTGCGCAGTAGTAGCTGGTAGTGATACTTATTGCTTCAGCGTCTTGAGGTATGCTATCACACCATTCAGCTGGTCATCTGGTAGTGGGAAGGCGCTCATGCCGCCCTTGCCATGCAGGATGATGTCCTTCTGCTGGTCGTCTGTGAGGGTTGTGATCTTAAGATTTTTGGCACCGCCCAGGCCCGCGTCACCGGCATCGCCGTGGCAGGCTACACACTTGGCAGTATAGACTTCCTTGCCTATGGCTACGGGGTCTCCGGCTGCTGTGCTGGTATCTACAGGCGCTTTGTCCATCTTCTTGTACTTCGCTTTATTCATCTCGGCCAGGCCGTAGGCACCTACTATGAGCAACACCGCCACGATAGCCATCGGCTTGATGCCGCGCTTGAAGCCTATGATAGCGATAGGGATGGAGGCAAACACCATGGCTATCTTGATCCACATAGTAGTAGACAGCGCCGGCCCTGCATACACCAGATAGAAGCCTGTGAGCAGGAAGAAGAGCGATACGACCATCTCGGCTATGCGCGTCTTGGCGGTATAGGCGGCGAGGGTTTCTTTCTTATTGCCTACCAGCAGAAAGGTCTTCCATACATAGTGCAGGAGGAAAGCTGTGACGAGTACGCGGTGCGCGACGACGATAGAGTGATAATCCATAGTGAGTGACTTTTGTCATACAAATGTAAAAATGTGCGGGAGATATGTGGTAGTTTCTGGCGTGTTTGGGTAGGGTAAATCCCCCGGCCTGCGACCACCCCCTTTATAAAGTGGGACTTTCAGCCATGTACCATTTTTAGGTAAAACGGAATACGATGTCTTGGGTTTTGTGCGCTTGTAGTGTCAGGTCGCGACCTGACACTACAGGACTTGGCGCTCCTACTTGTGTTACTACGCTATGAAGGATTACTTCCGCACTTCCTGCAGTGCGCGCTCCATCACTTTGTCGTCCTGATTGAGCACGTAGTAGAAGCCATCTGTCTGCCACTTCTGCTTGGCCAGGTAGGCCTTGATCAGCTGGTCTACTTTCGGCGTCAGTTTGGCGTAGCGCTTCTCGTCCAGCCTGGCACTGTCCTTATTGAGGTAGGCCTTAAACTCCGCCTTTAGTGTAGCTGGTACAGTGTACTTGCTATTAAACTCCGGCAGGGTCTTGTATGCATTGAGCATAGACGGATCTGCCGAGTAGTGGCTGTAGATAAACTCCGGTATCATGACACGGATGCGGTATAGGTAGTCAAAGTCCTCTGTGGTATCCAGCGGTACGAAGATATCCGGCTTGATGCCGCCGCCGCCGAATACCTTGCGGTGCCTGGCTGTGTAGTAGGCTGTCGTGTCGCGTATCATAGAGCTATCCTCATGTACGAACTCGCCCTTCTTGTACCTGTCTGATATCTCATTGTAGTACTCCTCGGAGCCCTTGTCATACGAGCGCTGGATGCAGCGGCCGCTAGGAGTGTAGTAGCGCGCTACGGTCAGGCGCAGCGCAGAGCCATCAGGCAGCTCATACTGCTCCTGCACCAGTCCCTTGCCAAAGGACGTGCGGCCTATGATGGTGCCGCGGTCCCAGTCCTGCACAGCGCCGGAGAGGATCTCAGAGGCCGAGGCCGAGCCCTGGTCTATGAGCACCGCCAGCCTCCCATTCTCAAACTCGCCCGGGCGAGTAGAGCGGTACTCTACCTTCTCTACAGACTTGCCCTTGGTATAGACTATCAGCTTCTCATCGTCCAGCAGTTCGTCAGCTATATCGGTAGCGGCATTGAGGTAGCCGCCGGGATTCTGGCGCAGGTCTATGACCAGGCTCTTCATGCCGGCCGTGCGCAGTTCCTTTATCTTCTTGTGAAACTCCTGGTAGGTGGTAGCGCTGAAGCGGTTGATCTTGATATAGCCAGTGGTAGCATCTACCATGTAGCCGGCATCTATGCTGTACAGTGGTATCTTATCGCGCTTGATGTTAAAGACCTTGAGGCTCTTCTCACCACTGCGCAGGATGCTCACGCGCACGGTAGTGCCGCCGGGGCCGCGCAGTTTGTGTATCACATCTTCATTCTTGATCTTGATACCGGCCACGGTCGTGTCGTTTATCTTTATGATCCTGTCGCCCGCGTGGATACCCACCAGCTCTGACGGGCCACCGGAGATGGCAGAGACCACCGTGATCGTATCCTGCACGAGAAAGAACTCTATACCTACGCCTTCAAAGTTGCCCTCCAGGCTCTCATTGGTCTGCTCCAGGTCTTTCTTTGGGATATAGACAGAGTGCGGGTCCAGTGTCGTGAGCATCTTCTCGATGGCATTGTCCTCCAGCTGCTCGGTATTCACTGTGTCTACATACTTCAGCTTGATGAAGCTGATGACATCATCCAGCTTGTCATACTTGCCGCTGCCTTTGGCCAGGGGCACACGCTTGCCGCTGGTCACATGGGCTACGACGAAACCCATCAGCACACCAAACACGATCAGCAGGGCATATATCAGCGGGGCAAAGGGATTAGAGCTGCGGCGCGGCTCGCCCGGCTTGTAGATCAGGTAGTCTTTAAATTCGTACAT
>CAZNDJ010000019.1:0-41935 GCA_964571705.1 uncultured Chitinophagaceae bacterium | reverse complement strand
AGAGGTGTGCATCTATCGAGTCTGGTATCTTCAGGCTCACCGTCTCCGCATATGGAGCACCTTGCAGTATGCATGGCAGTGACTGAGGGTAGAAGTAAGTGCCATTGGTAAAGTGGGCAGTGTCAGGAGTACAGATGGTAGGAGCGCATACTCCGAGGTTATAGGAGAAGTAGGCAGGCAGCAGGCCACTGACGCATGAGTCAGCTACGCTATGTGCCAGCTGTACGTGAAAGCAGCCATGGCCTGATACACCCAGCGTATAGTTGCCGATAGCACCATTAGTGGTACCCGATACCTGTATGCAGCCATACTGGCCAGGGTGCAGGAAAGTAGTACTGCCCGGATTGATCTCTGTAGTGATACCTGACGGTGCTCCTACTATGCTATCCAGCGCTATAGAATCTATATGTACATAGAAGAGACCGGCCGGATAGGTAGCGTCAAACAGGTGGGCGTCTACTGAATCCGGTATCCTGATGCTGATAGTACCGGCATATGCGCTACCACGTGTGATGCAGGCCAGTGACGATGGATAGGCGAAGGCGCCGGCTGTAAAATTAGCTGTGTCAGGCGTACAAACCGGAGGCAGAGCAGCGCACACATCGAGCGTGTAGTTGATGAAGTTTGGCAGTTGGCCTGTCTGGCACGAGTCGATGGGGAAGCCACCGATAGAGCCATGCACACAGCCTGCACCAAACAGGCTGAGCGGATAGCTACCTATGGCCGCTGCCGTAGCACCAGATACCTGCACACAGCCATACTGGCCGGCATGCATCCACGCACCAGCACCCGGGTTGGCTATTGTACTCACACCGGTAGGGGCACCAGTGATGCTATCTAGCCGGATAGAGTCTACATACAGGAAGTATGTATTGGCCGGCAGCGCGCTGAAGAAGATATGCGCGTCCACTGAGTCCGGTATGCGGATATTGACCGTCTGTGAGTAGGACTGTCCCTGATGGATACACGGCAGCGAGGCCGGATACACTATCGTACCAGGGGTGAAATGGCTGCTATCTACCGTACACTGGGCCGTAGCGCCAAATGCAAAGGCGATGAGAGCAGACAAAAACAGTAATGTTCTTTTCATCGATGATTTTGGTTTTGATTAATGATACCGGCGAATTTACGCTTTTTCAAACAGAAAAACGCCTGTCTCTCGCATTGAAAGACAGGCGCTTCGTTGATATAGTATGGGGCCGGGCTTAGAGTTTGCCCACCATGTCTATTGGGTTCACCCATTTGTCAAAGTCCTCCGAGGTCACATAGCCCAGATCGATGGCTGTCTGCTTCAGGGTCTTGTTCGTCTTGTGCGCGGTCTGTGCTATCTCGGCAGCCTTGTAGTAGCCGATGTATGGATTCAGGGAAGTCACCAGCATCAGGGAGTTATGCAGGTTGCTGTCGATATTGGCCTGTATAGGCTCTATACCCGCAGCGCAGTGGTCGTTAAATGACACACAGACATCACCTATCAGGCGCGCAGAGTGCAGGAAGTTATAGATTATCACCGGCTTGAATACATTCAGCTCAAAGTGACCTGTAGCACCACCGATGTTGATGGCTACATCATTGCCCAGTACCTGTGCAGCTACCATGGTCATGGCTTCGCACTGGGTAGGATTTACCTTGCCCGGCATGATAGAGGAGCCAGGCTCATTGTCAGGGATGCTGATCTCGCCTATGCCGCAGCGCGGGCCGGAGGCCAGCAGGCGCACGTCATTAGCTATCTTCATCAGGGAGCAGGCCACTGTCTTCAGCGCACCATGCGCCTCTACTATAGCATCATGCGCAGCCAGCGCCTCAAACTTATTCTCCGCCGTCACAAATGGCAGGCCGGTCAGTGTAGCGATGTGTTTCGCCACATTCTCAGAGTAGCCCGGAGGAGTATTGATACCAGTACCTACGGCTGTACCGCCGAGGGCCAGCTCAGACAGGTGGGCCAGTGTATGATTGATAGCGCGCAGGCCGTGGTCCAGCTGAGATACATAGCCGGAGAGCTCCTGGCCCAGTGTGAGTGGCGTAGCATCCATCAGGTGCGTACGGCCTATCTTCACCACCTTCATGTACTCCTTAGACTTGGCAGCCAGTGTATCGCGCAGCTTCTTGATGCCGGGGATAGTGACATCCACCACTATCTTGTAGGCAGCTATATGCATGGCGGTAGGGTAGGTGTCGTTAGACGACTGAGACTTATTCACGTCATCGTTTGGCGCTATGGCTTTCTTCTCGTCCAGCAGGCTGCCACCCAGCAGCACATGCGCACGGTAGGCCACCACTTCATTCACGTTCATATTGCTCTGTGTACCTGAGCCGGTCTGCCATACCACCAGTGGAAACTGGTCGTCCAGCTTGCCTGCCAGGATCTCGTCGCATACCTGGCCTATGATATCGCACTTTTCCTTGGGCAGTACACCCGCTTCGAGGTTGGTCAGTGCAGCAGCCTTTTTGAGGTAGGCAAATGCGCGGATGATCTCCTTCGGCATCTTATTGATGTCCTCAGCTATTTTGAAGTTATGTACCGAGCGCTGTGTCTGCGCACCCCAGTACACATTGGCCGGTACCTCTACCACGCCCATCGTATCTTTCTCTTTGCGAAATTCCATGATGTTTTTTGATTTAGCGGGAGCGAAGGTAAAGAATTCGGCTATTCAGAGATTTGAAAGTTTGCCGGTGATCTGATGATATAATTCACCTGGCCCGCTCGACCTTCCTCGCCACCTGCACATAGTGGCTAAAGAAAAACTCCTTCTTCACCAGTACAGTCTTTTCTATCCGGCATCCACGTGAGGTTAAGAATCGCTCATACTCGGAGAGGTCGTACTGGTGCGGATGCAGGATGTCTCCCGGTATCAATCGGAACAAGCGCCGGAAGAAAGAATGATTATGCGCATCTATAGATACCACTACATGGCCTCCATCCCTCGTAGCCGACACCAGCCTGTCATATGCCAGATCGATATCCGCCACATGATTGATAGCATTCATGCAAAAGGTGATATCAAATTGCTGCGCGGCAGTAAACTCCTCCAGCGACTGAGTGATAAACGTCGTATAAGGATAGTCCTTCCGGTCAAAGAAAGGCAGCATCTGCTCATAGCTATCCAGCAGCGGGTCTACAGCCGTTACCTTTTTATCCGGGAAAACAGTGAAAATACCTGCAGGTCCACAGCCCAGGTCAGCTATGGTCTGTGCCGCTGCCAGGGGCAGTACATCAGCTAGCCGATCCAGCAGCCCGCGCCAGTACTGCCGCTTCCACGCATAGTACGCCGCTTTATCCTTGCCGGAGAAGTAGCGTTGCCACCACTTCAGCTCAAACCACTGCGCTATCTGCCATCTGATACTCATGATTGCTCTTGCATCTTCAAATTTTCAAATCAACTCATATTCAAATAGTAAGGCTTGTCCACAAAACAGATGAATGATTTCCACATTTATGATTCTAGCCGCAAGATAGCTTTGTCCGATAAAATAAACGTATAATTTTACGGACAAGCTGTATGCTACTCTATCGCTCCGTACTCGATACGGGGAGGAAAGTCCGGACAATACAGAGCGCCGCACCCAGATAATCTCTGGGTCATTCCTGACGGAATGCAAGATAGTGCCACAGAGAATAACCGCCCGGTCCTATGCCGGGTAAGGGTGAAAACGTGCGGTAAGAGCGCACGGCTCCGCTATGGGAACATGCGGGGCGGGTAAACCTTGCGGATTGTAAGCCCATGTAAACCGGCGGCTGAGGCCGGCTCGGTCGACTCCCTGCTCACGCGGGGACGCCGGAGGGTTGGGTGCTACAGGTGTGGAGCGATCCACATCGCAGATAAATGATAGAGACTCCCTCGAGGGAGGACAGGATCCGGCTTACAGGCATACAGCCCTTTTTTTAATTGATGATTGATAGTGGACAATTGACAATTAAAAGAAGGGGTTTAGTTATCAATTTTTCATTGTCCACTGTCAATTTGAAATTATGCCAAACATCCTCATTGCAGACGACGAGAAAGCCATTCGCAAAACGCTCCGGGAGATACTGGAGTACGAAGGCTACAAAGTAGACGAAGCCGAAGATGGCCAAAAGGCCTACGAGATGGCCAAAGAGGGAGAGTACGATGTGGTACTCTGCGACATCAAGATGCCTAAAATAGATGGCCTCGAGGTGCTGGATAAACTCAAGAAAGAAGGTACAGAGGCGCAGATCATCATGATCTCCGGCCACGGCACACTGGAGACCGCCGTAGATGCTGTCAAGAAAGGCGCCTACGATTTCATCTCCAAGCCACCTGATCTCAACCGCCTGCTCATCACTGTACGCAACGCGCTGGAGAAGTATACCCTCGTGACGGAGACAAAGATCCTGAAGCGCAAGGTGGGCAAGACCCGCGAGATAGTAGGAGACTCTCCGGCCATCATGAAGATCAAGGAGACCATCGAGCGTGTAGCGCCTACAGAGGCCCGCGTGCTGATCACCGGTGAGAATGGTACCGGCAAGGAGCTCGTAGCCCGCTGGATACATGAGAAGTCTAACCGCGCTGCCGGCCCGCTGATAGAGGTGAACTGTGCCGCTATACCAGGCGAGCTGATAGAGAGTGAACTCTTCGGCCATGAGAAGGGTGCTTTCACCTCTGCTATCAAGCAGAAGCTGGGCAAATTTGAGCTGGCAAATGGTGGTACGCTCTTCCTCGACGAGATAGGTGATATGTCACTCTCCGCCCAGGCCAAAGTACTTCGTGCCCTGCAGGAGAACCGTATCAACCGCGTAGGTGGTGACAAGGATATACTCGTAGACGTACGCGTGATAGCAGCTACTAATAAAGATCTGACCAAGGAGATAGAGGAAGGTAAATTCCGTATGGACCTTTACCATCGCCTCAGTGTGATACTGATCCATGTGCCATCGCTGCATGAGCGTGCTGATGATATACCGCAACTGGCTGATAAGTTCGTACGCGAGATATGCGAGGACTATGGTATACCTAAGAAAGTGATCACTCCTAAGGCACTGGAGGAGCTCAAGACCATGCGCTGGGACGGCAATATCCGTGAGCTGCGCAACGTGATGGAGCGCCTCGTGATACTCTCAGACCAGAAGATCACAGAAGATGAGGTCAAGAGCTTTGTGACCAATACACAGGCGAAGGAAACACCTACGGACCTCTTTGAGCAGTTTGATAAGTTCCAGGACTTCAAAGAGCACATCGAGAAGCTCTTTATAGAGCACAAGCTCAAGAAGTTTAACTGGAATGTGTCCAAGACCGCTGAGCTACTGGATATCCAGCGCAGCCACCTGTACAATAAGATCGAGAAATTCGACCTCCGTCGTAATTGATAGCATTCATTTTAGTCTTTCGCAATGGTCCCGCTGGCGGGACCATTGCTTTTTATAGTGTGGTCATTGCTGGAGGCAATATAATGTACGGACGAACGTCAGTTATCATGTGGATTAGTATATCCCGCGCATTCTCATTTTCCTGATTTCTGCCTTACATTCACCGCATGATACATTTCAATGAAGTGGTCCTGGCCAATGGCCTAAGGATACTCGTACATGAAGACCCCGCTACTCCACTCGCTGCTGTCAATATACTCTACAAAGTAGGTGCCCGTGACGAAGACCCGAATAAGACCGGCTTTGCCCACCTATTTGAGCACTTTATGTTTGAAGGCTCGGTGAATATACCTGAGTTCGACGCGCCACTGCAGTTTGCATCCGGAGAGAATAATGCCTTTACCTCAAATGATATCACCAACTACTACGATATACTCCCGGCTACTAATCTGGAGACCGCCTTCTGGCTGGAGAGTGATCGGATGCTCTCGCTGGATTTTAATCTCGAAAGCCTCGAGACGCAAAAGAAAGTAGTCTGCGAAGAGTTTAAAGAGCACTACATCAATCAGCCCTATGGCGATGTCTGGCACAAGCTCTCTGCACTGGCCTACAAAGTGCATCCTTATCAGTGGCCGACCATAGGCAAGGAACTTTCACACGTAGAGAATGCCACCATGGAAGATGCCAAGGCTTTCTTCTTCAAATACTACCGCCCGCGTAATGCAGTGATGGTAGTAGCCGGTGGGGTGAAAACGACGGAAGTCGAGCGGCTGGCAAAGAAATGGTTTAGCGATATATCTGGCGGTGAGCTGGCGCTGCACAACCTGCCAAAGGAACCTGTGCAAACCGAGGAACGCATACTGGAGGTACATGAAGATGTGCCGCTGAATGCCATCTATAAGGCGTACAAAATGTGTGACCGCCTCCATGCCGACTATCAGGCATCGGACTTTATCCGGGATATGCTGTCTACCGGTGAGTCGTCACGCCTTTACAATGAGCTGGTGAAAGAGAAGAAGATATTTAGCTCTGTGGCGGCCTATCTGTCAGAGACGATAGATGACGGTATGTTCATAGTAGAGGGTAAGCTCAACCCAGGTGTGAAGATGGAGGAGGCAGACAAGGCCATAGAGGAAAGCTGCCTGCGCCTCGCGGATACGGTGACGGATAATGAGCTACAGAAAGTAAAGAACAAGACAGAAGCCTATCTCACATTCAGCGATACCAATGTGCTAAACCGCGCCATGAACCTGGCCTGGTATGATATGCTTGGCGACCCTAATGGCATCAATAAAGAGATAGACAAATACCTCGCAGTGACCACAGGCCAGATCCGGACCGTAGCGCAGCAGATCTTTGATAAAAACAGGTGCAGTACCGTCAGGTATTTTGCCAAGAATAAGTAACAGACATGAACAGAAGCATACCCCCGGATATCAAAACGCCGGATAGCATACACCTCATCCCATCTCAAAAGATCACGCTGGACAATGGCCTGCCGGTCTACGTGATCAATGCTGGCGAAGAGGATATCGTCAAAGTGGACTTTGTATTTGAAGCAGGTAAATGGTATGAGCCAAAGAACCTGCTGGCCGACTTTGTCAATCGCATGATGCGCGAAGGGGTGAAGGGTAAATCTGCAAAGGATGTAGCTGACATATTTGAGTTTTATGGCTGCAACCTGGAGTCCAATGTGTCATTCAATAATGCAGGCTTCCAGATATACTCGCTGACGAAGCACTTGCCCAAAGTGCTGCCGCTGCTGATGGAGATCTTTACAGAGGCATCTTTCCCGGAGCATGAGTTTGAGACGATACTCAATAACCGTCGCCAGAAGCACACAGAGCGTCTGGCCAAGAATGACTATGTAGCTAATCGCAACTTCCTCTCCGCCATGTGGGGACAGGCGCATCCTTACGGCAAGGTCACGGAGTTTGCAGACTTTGAGAATGTCAATACTGACATGCTGCGCGATTATTACGGCAGGTACTACAATGCGTCTAATTGCTTTGCCATCATATCAGGCCGTCTCAATGATGAACTGCTAAAGAGCATCAACAATATCTTTGGAGCCAAGGCGTGGACTGGCGCTGCAGCTCCGGCTGATGTGCAGCATGTAGCCGCTCCGTCTGCAGAGCGCCGCCTGCATACAGAGAAAAAGGACGCCGTGCAGACCACCATCATGATCGGCAATGCGACTATCAATAAATACCATCCCGACTTTGATAAACTGATCGTGATGAATACCCTCTTCGGCGGGTACTTCGGCTCGCGCCTGATGGCCAATATCAGGGAAGAGAAGGGGTACACCTATGGTATCTACTCAGGTATCTCATCCTATCAGCACGGCGGTATACTGGAGATCAGCGCCGAGGTAGGCAAGGAGGTAAGCGAAGCTACCATCGCCGAGGTGGCCAAAGAGATCAATATCATGCGCACAGAGCTGGTAGACGACGAGGAGCTGGATACGGTCAAAAACTACATGATAGGCAAACTGATGCGCAGCGTAGATGGCCCGATGAAATACTCTGACGTGCTGAAGGGCCAGATACTCTACGGCCGTGACCCACAGTACCTCAATCAGTACCTGAAGACAATAGAAACTACTACTGCCGAGGAGATACGCGAGCTGGCAGTCCGGTACCTCGACTTCGATAATATGTATAAGGTCACAGTAGGGTAAAAGCCTCCACAATGCTGCTATCCGGGCAATAAGACCGCCTGGAGGCCGTTAGGGATGCGTGTATAGCTGGTTGCAACGATGGCTATGCGCCAGGCGTCTATCTATCAGCGCAGTTTTGCCAATATCATCAAATGAATCTCGCTTATTGCATTATTTTTACCCGCTAAATCGGGCATTATCAAAAAGCTAGTTGCCATCCTTATTTTATCGCTGTCAGTACAGCTGGGCTTCGCACAGGTCATCCCTGCACCCAAGCTGCACTGTGCTGCTCCTGATACCTCCAGGAATAATGTACTCACCTGGGATGCCGTGGGCAATCAACCTTGTGGAGCATTTGTAGGCTACAGGATCTATCGCGCCACGGCCATAGGTGGCCCATATGTATTGGATACTTTCATCACTGATCAGGCTGCCACTACGTGGAAAGATCACGCAGCTGCCAATAATACTTACTTCTACTATATTCAGGATAGCTTCAACTGTCCCGGCGCTACATATGCCTCATCAGACACCCTGCGCAATGAACCCAATCCTGCTACGCCGCAGATACAAGGAGTGAACGTCCTGCCTGACAGTACTGTACAGTTTACATGGCTGCCCAGTACATCGCCTCAGACCACATGGTATGTGATCTACCTGATCACTCCTAATGGTACCCCGGTAATAGTAGATTCAGTGTATGGCCGGTTTACCACCACCTGGATAGACAGCCTGCACAATCCATATGCCTCGGCACTCAACTATACGATAGATGCGCGTGATAGCTGCTCCTTCACGCAGCCCAGCGCTTTCAATACCTCCCCGCAACAATCTATCCTGGCACAGTACCAGACGGCTCATTGCAATAGAGCCATAGGCATCACGTGGAGCAGGTATGTTAACCTCCCCGGAGGCGTCCGCAGTTATGAGGTATTTGTCAGCAAGAGCGGTGGGCCATATGAGATGGTAGCAGACCTGGATACCAGTACTTTCAATTATGACTATCCTGATTTCGCAGATGGAGACTCCCTGCAGATCTATGTCGTAGCAGTGAGCGCGAGCGATACTAATCATGTACTGCACTCCAACTACATGCGCTTCACGGCTAATGTAGTAAAGCCGCCTGCCTATATTTATATCACTAATATCACAGTAGATGCCACTAATAATGTGGACCTGACATGGCTGGTAGACAACAAAGCCAAGATCCTGTCATATGAGGTGCAAAGCTCAGAGGATAATGCACAATACCTGCTTACGAATTTGATAAATGTGACGCCCCCTCCAGCTGTATTCAGCTATTATGCTGACTCTACAGTACAGCCGCAGTATGTACCATATTTCTACACTGTCACAGTATTCGACTCCTGCAATGGCTCTATAGCGACTCCATTTGCACAGCACATATCGTTGCAAGGAACACTGTCGGACTACTACGAGATCACGCTCAACTGGAATCCTCTCCACATCTTCAATGCCCGTGTACTGAAGCAAAACCTGTATCGTGACATAGGTGATGGTACAGGCATGCACCTGATACGCACCTTCAATGATTCCACGCATGTATCTTATGTAGACTCGGTCTATCAGTTTCTGGATAAGGCGGGCAACTTCTGCTATCGTATAGAGGCAGTATACCATATCGTGCTGCCTGATGCATCTTATGATACGGTGCTGTCCAGCTATTCTAATCTCGCCTGCGTAGACCATCGTCCTATCATATATATCCCCAATGCTTTTGTCTACAACGGGACCAACAACTTCTTCAAACCGCGCATCATATTCGGCGATCCGCAGGGATACACTATGACTATCTTCAATCGCTATGGTGGCAAGATATTTGAGACACATGATCCCAATGAAGGGTGGTATGGCAATGATGGCGGGAAGCCGGCACAGCAGGGTGGATATGCCTATCTGATACAGTTCACTGCTAGTGACGGTACGGCCATAGAGCGCTCTGGCATCGTGATGATGCTGAGAAAGTAGATCAGCTGAGGCCTTTCAGTATTTTCTTGGGTAGTTTAGCTTTTACCAGTTCATATGACTGCTGAACGTAGTGTTTCCATTGCCTGTCAGAGATAGCATCTCCATCTACCAGTACCCATTTATACCTGGCCAGGTAGGCTGCAGGTTTGATGCCGGGTTTTTGAGCCAACTCCTCAAACTCTTCATCATTCACTTTGAGCGAAGCCCGGAACGGTAGGTGCTCACTGGTCACACAAAACATTTTGCCTCCTATAGAGAAGCACAGGTCTGCTCCCCACTTGATGTCTTCTGTCACGTGTGGCAGCGATAGACAGTAGTAGCGCAGCGCTTCTATATCCATATCACTTGCGGGAGTAGTTAGGGCTCTCCTTTGTGATGGTCACGTCATGTGGGTGGGATTCATTGACACCTGCTGCGGTGATGCGTACAAACTCAGCCTGCTGTAGTGCCTTGATGTTCTTGGCCCCGCAGTAGCCCATGCCTGCGCGCAGGCCACCGATGTACTGGTACATCACCTCTGCCACGCTACCCTTGAATGGTACACGCCCTACGATGCCCTCCGGTACGAGCTTCTTGATATCATCCTCTGCATCCTGAAAGTAGCGGTCCTTTGATCCCTCCTGCATGGCCTCTACAGAGCCCATGCCGCGATAGGATTTGAACTTGCGGCCTTCAAACAGGATCGTCTCACCCGGACTCTCATCCGTACCGGCAAAGATACCTCCGGCCATCACCGTGTCGGCTCCGGCTGCGAGTGCCTTTACGATATCGCCTGTATAGCGGATACCGCCGTCGGCTATGATCGGGATGTTCTTCTTCTTAGCGGCAGCAGCAGCATAGCTGATGGCAGAGAGCTGTGGCACACCTACACCAGCCACGATACGTGTGGTACAGATAGAGCCCGGGCCTACACCCACCTTTACGGCATCCACACCTGCGTCTATCAGCGCTTTGGCACCCGCCTCTGTAGCGATATTACCTGCTATGATCTCCAGGTTTTTGAATGTCTGTTTAGCGCCCTTTACAGCTTTGAGCACACCGGCAGAGTGGCCGTGAGCGGTGTCTATCACCACCGCATCTACACCTACGGCTACCAATGCCTCTATGCGCTGGAGCATGTCCGGCGTCACACCTACGGCAGCACCGCAGAGCAGGCGACCCATGGCATCTTTGCTGCTGTTGGGGTTGTTGCGCACCTTGAGTATATCTTTGTAGGTGATTAGGCCCACTAGCTGGCCCTTGCTATCTACTACAGGTAGTTTCTCGATCTTATATTTTTCCAGGATGCCTTCGGCTTTCTTCAGGTCAGTACCCTTTGGCGCAGTCACGAGGTTTTGAGTGGTCATCACCTCCTTTACCAGCTTCTTCCTGTTCTTCTCAAAGCGCAGGTCGCGGTTGGTCAGGATGCCTACCAGTTTATTCGCCTTATTGACGATAGGTATGCCGCCTATCTTATTCTCATTCATCAGGCGCATGGCATCGCCCACTGTCGCGTCTTCCAGCAGGGTGATTGGATCTATAATCAGGCCGGAGTCAGCACGCTTCACTTTGCGTACCTGCTCAGCCTGTTTTTCGGTGGTCATGTTCTTATGCAGGATACCGATCCCACCCGCGCGGGCTATGGCTATAGCGAGTGCATATTCGGTCACGGTATCCATAGCAGAGGATACGAGGGGTACATTGATCTCCAGATTGCGGGTGAGACGGGTGCGGAGGTCTACATCTCTGGGGAGGACCTCAGAGTAGCCTGGTAGCAGCAGTACATCGTCAAAAGTGATTCCTTCGCGGGAGAAGCGGTCAGCGGGGGTATTTCTAATTGCCATGTGCAAATATAGGGACTACTATTTTTATAGGCAAGTTCGTTTAAAGCATTGGTAGGATTATTAAAGTTAAATTATATTTAATCGGTATAAATGCAAGCAATGAAGAAATGGCTCAAGATCGCGGCATTGGTCATATTGGCACTGATCGCTATTCCGTTACTCATACTTATACTGCGTCCCAGCCAGTTGGTAGCCAAGTCAGAAGCCCGGCAGCTATTCACACTGCCTACGTCCCATTTCATCCAGTGGCGGGGCGCCGAACTGCACTATACCGATGAGGGGCAGGGCATACCAGTCATCATGGTACATGGCTATGGTGGCTCGCACCGCAACTGGCAGAAGCTGAACGATAGCCTGAAGGGACAATATCGCGTCATACGCCTTGACCTTCCTGGTTTTGGTCTGTCTGACCTGCCAGGGGTAAAAGAGCAAAAGGTCGACTTTCTCCAGCTATATAGCGACTATTTCGCCTTTATGCTGGATACGCTTCACGTAGACTCGGTCTATATGATAGGTAACTCTATGGGCGGAATGATGGCCTGGAATGCAGCCTTGCAACATTCTGATAAGATCAAAAAGCTCGTACTGATCAGCAGCGCCGGATACGATCTTCAAAAGGTGGCCAGAGACCTGTCATGGGCTATGAATATTCCGTCCCTTGATTTTTTGTTTGATAAAGGATTGCCACTGGCGGTGTACAGGGGATCTTCCGAAAAAATATACTACGACCTCACTAAAATAAATGAAGTGGAGCGCTGCAATAACTGCAAGCTGTGGAATAGGGAGGGAAACCTCAATGCAGCCTACCGCCTCATGAGGTCAGGCCAGTATCCCGACACGAGTAAAATACAAGATATCGCTATCCCGACACTGATAGTCTGGGGCAAAAATGATAAGATAGTACCTGTAGAGCATGCACAGCGCTATCTGCGGGATATCAAAGGATCCAGGGCTTTGATATTGGATAGTTGCGGCCATATCCCAATGATAGAGCGTCCTACTGAGACCGCATCTGCGATCAGGAATTTCCTAGCCGAGTGAAGGTGCTACCTGCCACCTACTTTCTGCTGCTGCAGAGTCAGGCTCTCGCCGTAGAAGGCCTTTGCTGACTGCTCAAAAGACTCTGTATAATCTGATACGTAGAATAGATTTGTACCCACCGCCTTATCGCTCAGCAGATTTTCTTTGTCCAGTATGGCTTCCAGTTTGGTGGCTACTATATCTGTAGAGTCAAACAGTTTCACCCGCCCGCCGTAGAAATCATTGATCTCCTTTTTGATCATCACATAGTGAGTGCAGCCCAGTATCAGGGCGTCTATACCCTGCAGCTCGGGCTGCTGCAGGTAGTTGTGGATCACGGTCTGGCTGATATTGTTATTGAAGAAACCTTCCTCTATCATAGGGGCCAGCAGGGGCGTGGCCAGGGCGGAGTACTTCAGGCCCGGTTTGCGGCGCGATAGCTTCTCCTGATAGACACCGGACAGGATAGTGGTCTTGGTAGCGATGATGCCTACGTGCTGTATCGTGTCATCAGCTATCACTGACTCTACTATCGGATCTATCACATTGAATATAGGCACCCTGCCCTTGTGCGTATCGCGCAGGTACTCGTAGGCTGCGGCAGAGGCAGTATTGCAGGCTATGACGATACATTTGCAGTGTTTCTCTTGTAGCAGAAAGTCGGTGATCTCTAGTGAGTACCTTTTGATCAGGTCTTTAGACTTGTCTCCATATGGCAGGTGTGCCGTATCGCCAAAGTAGATGATCTGCTCATCTGGCAGCAGCCGGGATATAGCATGTGCCACTGTCAGGCCACCGATACCTGAGTCAAATACACCTATAGGACGATCTGTGCTGGTCATAAAATAAAAACAGGAGCTAAGTTATCAGCTCCTGTCATATCGTTTCGATTTGCGCTATATTATTTTTTAGGTGCGGTAGCCGGTGCAGTAGCTGGCTTTGGGGCACCTGCCGGTGCTGGTGCCGCTGCAGTAGCGCCGATCTTGGTCTTGACCGCCTGTGTCAGGTCTGTGCCAGACTCAGGGAAGTACACGAGGCCATTGGCAGCCAGGTCAAATACATAATCGTAGCCTTGCTCTTTGGCTACAGCCTTTACACCCTTCATATACTTGTCCTGAAGTGGCTGGGCCAGTTTCTGAGCGTAGTCCTGCAGATCGCTCTGGGCTTTCTCCTGAAAGGTGTTGATCCTTTTCTCCAGATCCTGCAGTTCTTGCATCAGCGTACCCTGCATTGCCTCAGGCATGGTCGGTCCGTTCTGCTGCAGGTTCTTGCTTTTCTTCTCATACTCAGCATACATATTCTGCATCATAGCAGCGTATTCCTGCTTCTTCTTTTCTACGGCGTCAGACATCTGCTTGTACTCCGGCAGCGCCTGGATGATCTCTACAGAGTTGAGATGGCCTATTTTCTGCTGGGCAGATGCAGCGGAGGCTATCAGTAGTGCTGCGCAAATTGTGATCAGTTTTTTCAAGTTGTTGTTTTTATTTGGTTTTCAAAAGGAATGACTATTTGCCTCCTGCAGCTGGCCTGGGAGCCTGCGCATTGGGATTAGGTACAGGGAGGGTCGCACCGATCTTGGTCTTGACCGCCTGCGTGATATCAGTACCAGACTCAGGGTAGTACACCACACCACCCGCAGCGATATCAAAAATGTAAGTATAGCCCAGCTCTTTTGATACTTCCTTTACGCCCTTTACGTACTTGTCCTGCAGTGGCTTCATCTGGTCTTCTGCATACTTCTGCAGGTCTTGCTGTGCCTTCTGCTCAAAATCCTGGATCCTCTTCTCGAGGTCTTTGATCTCTTGTACCTTCAGGTCCAGTACAGCCTGGGTCATCTTGTCCCCTCCTTCTTGTACTTCCTTAGATTTCTTCTCGTACTCGGCGTACATAGACTCCATCAGCTTGGCATATTCCTGCTTTTTCTTGTCTACATCCTCCGACATGGTTTTGTATTCCGGCATGGCCTGCAGGATCTCAGCAGAGTTGAGATGCCCTATTTTCTGTGTCTGTGCAGATGCAGTACCCATTGTGAAAATAGCTGCTAGCGCCACTATTAATTTTCTCATCGATGTGTTTTTATTAATGTAAATAAAGGAATGCGAATATATAAAAAGCAGGTTTATCATATAGTAAAGCGCCTCCGAGGATACCGGAGGCGCTTCACAAAAAACGTTATCGGTTATTTCTTCTGGACACCCATATTAAACAGGATGTCATCACTCTTATTCAGTTTCTCTGTAGCGTAGAGCAGGGATGGCCCGCTGGACTTGTCAAAAATGAATTCATAGCCCTTAGCCTGAGCATATTTGGTGATCTCATCGTACACTTTGTCCTGTATCGGCTTGATCAGCTCCTTACGCTTTTGAAAGAGGTCGCCATCAGGACCAAAGCGCTTTTTTTGCAGGTCTTTTACCTCTTTTTCAGCAGTCTCTATCTCCTTCATCTTCTGCTGTTTCATCTGGTCAGTCATCAGCACCTGCTCGGACTGGTATTGTTTAAACATGTCATCCACAGCTTTGCGCTTGGCCTCTATCTCTTTTTGATAGCCTTCGGATACCTTAGTCAGTTCTTTCTGAGCATCGCTATAGGTAGAGAGTTTGCCCAGTATGTATTCCATATCTACATAGCAGAACTTCTGGGCATAAGAGGCAGAGCTCATCATAAAGAGCGCTGCGAGTATCAGAAAACCTTTTTTCATGATGTTGTGATCGTTAGTATTTTGTTGGAGTCAATCGACGTGCCAAGGTAAAAAATATGTCCTATAAATTTGCCATTCTTAACAGATATAGGCATTTCACAGCCCTCGTCTCATTTTGTTAGCTTTGCACAAAACACAATTGCATGAAACAGCGCTACATAACGCTCATTCTTTGCTTTCTATTGTCCGCTGCTCATCTCTCGGCGCAGACAGATTCTTTTATAGTAGACGGGGTCTACAGAAATTATAATGTGCATCTGCCAGCTGGCTATAGTGCGGCTACCGCACATCCGCTGGTGCTCAATCTCCACGGCTATACATCAAATGCCGGTCAGCAGGAGATATACTCCCAGATGGATGCTTCTGCAGATACACACGGCTATATAGTAGTTTATCCAAACGGCATCAGTAACTACTGGAATAGCTGGGGACCAGCAGGTGGCTCCTTTGGTGCTGATGATACTAAGTTCCTCACAGAGCTCATTGACACACTCTCTGCTCATTACAATGTAAACCCCAAGCGGATCTATAGCTGCGGTATGAGCAATGGCGGCTATATGACCTATACCCTCGCATGTGCTATCACGGACCGCCTGGCTGCGGTAGCATCTGTGGCCGGTACTATGAGTGCCTATACGTATAGTACATGCCATCCATCCCGCAAAATACCAGTGATGCATATCCATGGCACCACAGATCCTACGGTGCCGTATAGCACGGGTGCCACGGGTTCGATAGGAGTAGAGCAAACGATAGCCTACTGGAGAGACACTAATGCCTGTCAGCACGTCACCGATACTACGGACCTGCCTAACAGCAATACCGCAGATGGCTGTACTGTCCAAACGATCCATTACCCTTACTGCGCCAATGGCAATGATGTATTGTTTTATAAAATAGCTAATGGCGGGCACACATGGCCAGGAGGTTTGATCAATATATCCAGCTTTGGCAATACAAACCGTGACATATCCGCCACTGATGAAATATGGAAGTTTTTTGACCGCTATACGCTGGATGGACCGGTGTCCGGTATAGAAGAGGTGCGGGCTCTATCTTTTACGGTTTATCCTGATCCTGCTACTTTCATCATTCATCTCTCCGGTGTCATAGATATAGCAGAGCTCAATATTTATGATATAACCGGACAAAAGATAATGCGGCAAACTGATGCTGACCAGATCAATGTGTCTACGCTCAGCACTGGCATCTATACGCTCCACGTATCTGATAGGAAAGGGATGACCGGTGTCATAAAATTTGTCAAGCAATAGCTCGTCTCATATATTAAGTTTTCAGGTAAAGGATATTTTTCTTACCTTACATCGTAATTGTTTAATAAACAAACAGTTTTGACAAGAAACGCGATCATCACCGTGGTCCTTTCTATGCTGCTCTGCACGCAAGCTGCCACCGCCCAGGAGGTGGGCTGGGCCTCGTTTTATCACGACTATTTCAACGGCAAGCGCACCGCCAGCGGTGAGCTATACAATAGCAAAAAGCTGACAGCCGCCCACCGCACACTACCTATAGGTACTATGATCAAAGTGACCAACCTTGCCAATGACAGGTCAATAGTGGTGCGCGTCAATGATCGTGGGCCTTTTGTACAAGGACGCATCCTGGATCTCTCTCGGGCTGCGGCCGAGCAGCTCGGCTATATACTAGCGGGCTCAGCCAAAGTATCCATGGAGGTGATCAATAATTCTGTGATAGAGGTAAAGGATACTGTACATACAGCCCCTTTGACAGATATCATGTTTATGATCACAGAGGTAGATACCTGTACCCGACTGCAATATGGTGTCAAGCTTGGTAGCTTTGATGATCCTAAGCTTGCGTTTACACTCAGCAAGGAATTAAAGGCAAAATATAATGCCGTAGCATTTGTGCAGAATGTGAAACTGGTAAAGGGTAGCTTATTCAGGATATACCTGGGAAATTTTGACACCATAGAAGAAGCCAATAAACTGCAAGCTGCGCTCAAGAAGCTCTATCCTGAGTGTAAGGTGGTCAGCTATGATGGGTTGAAATAAAAAGTTAAGTATGATGAATGTACTTGCACTCACCCCTGGTAGTGTAATAGAAAGATACATGGAGGGTGAAATAGTGCTGGATGCGTGGGAGGGGTCGCAAAGCAGGGCGGGAAGCTATAGCTCTAAGGATACTGATAAACCATCAAGTGGTCGTGTCAAGGTGCATGTGGAAGCTGTATGGAATGCTCCTCACTGGATCATCACGGAGGAGCAACTTAATGCCTTGAGATATCTCAAGCAACACGATGCCATGATACGCGATAGTATTTTCTGTGCATTATTTGATGATCTGCCTAACCTGAGAGAAACATACGCGGACGATATACCAGACTTATTATCTCCTCATGATCTCTTTCCCTACATCGGGCTGGGTACAGTACATGTGATGGATGTACACAAAGATGGGTTTGCCTATTTAGGTTTTGAGCTAGGCTGTACATGGGATGAAGAGCACGGTGCCGGCGTTATGACATATCGGGACCGCGTTTTAGAATTAGGTCAGGTGGATGCTTCTTTTGTGACACATGCAGCAGAGGAAGATGGTGGTATTGTATATGCTCAACCTGAACCACCAGTAAAGTCAACGCCTGATAGGATGGAAATAGGCAAGTCTAAAACGGAATTGACAGCGATTGAGAAA
The DNA here is from genome assembly GCA_964571705.1 of uncultured Chitinophagaceae bacterium. GTDB lineage: Bacteria > Bacteroidota > Bacteroidia > Chitinophagales > LD1 > UBA1941. The sequence goes on along the minus strand of CAZNDJ010000019.1, from coordinate 23,744 downwards.
CCTTGGTGGAAATTTGGGGGCTAAGCCTTAAAGCAAGATTCCTCGCATAAAGTCCACTGTCACCTGTATGTCGTCATAAAGCACACGGTCTTTGCTATAATGTGGCACTACCTTGCGATAATCTGCACGTACCTTCTCGATGAGCGGGCTGCTCTTTTCCTTACGGAAATCTAATGCCTGCATAGCTGTCATAAACTCGATAGCAAGCACTTTTTCGATATTGTAAACGATCTTGTAGGTCTTCACCGCTGCATTGGCGCCCATGCTCACATGGTCCTCCTGACCGTCTGATGAGGTGATCGTATCTACAGATGATGGTGTGGCCAGTTGCTTATTCATAGATACGATAGAGGCAGCAGTGTACTGCGGTATCATGAGGCCGCTATTCAGTCCCGAGTCTGCTACGAGGAATTTAGGCAGCCCGCGCTTGCCGCTGATGAGCTGAAACGTGCGGCGCTCAGAGATGCTGGCCAGTTCGCTCATGGCTATTCCCAGATAATCGAGTGCGATGGCGAGTGGCTCTCCGTGAAAGTTGCCCCCGCTCACGATCAGGTCGTGCTCCTCAAAGATGAGCGGATTGTCCGTCACGGCATTGATCTCGCATTCAAATACTTCTTTGACCTGAGAGATAACAAATTTCACTGCACCATGTACCTGCGGCACGCAGCGGAAAGAGTACGGATCCTGTACATTGTTCTTTGGCAGCTTAGCTATCTCACTACCCTCCAGGAATTGGAGCACCTGCGCCGCAGACTCCATCTGACCCTTGTGATTGCGCACACGCTGTATCTCCGGGTGGAATGGTGCCGTCTGCGCATCAAAAGCATCTACAGAGATAGCTGCCGTGAGGTCGGCCAGTTTCTCCACGCGCTCCGCCTCTATGATAGAGTAGCAGCCCCAGGCACTCATAAACTGGGTACCGTTCAGCAGGGCGAGGCCTTCTTTAGCTTTCAGCTTGATAGGAGCGAGGCCTGTCTCTGAGAGTACGGCTGCGCTATCGCGCTTCTCACCTTTGTAGCGCACGCTGCCCATGCCTATGAGCGGCAGGCTAAGGTGTGCCAGAGGGGCCAGGTCACCAGATGCACCCAGTGAACCTACCTCCCATATCACAGGGTATATTTTACTGTTGTATAGTTTGCGCAGCTGCTCTACGGTCTCCAGTGAGATGCCTGAGTAGCCCAGCGAGAGTCCTTTCAGTTTCAGCAGCATCATGAGGCGCACTACTTCGTGCTTCACCTCATCTCCCATGCCGCAGGCGTGGCTCATCACTAGGTTTTCCTGCAGCTCCTCCAGCTGGTCAGGTTTGATCTCTACATCGCACAGTGCTCCAAATCCGGTATTGATACCATAGTAGCGGGCACCGGGCTCTGCTATTTTATTTTCGAGAAAGGCTCGGTTAGCTTGTATCTTTTTACGTGCAGCTTCGGATATTTCGATCTGCATATCTGCCTTGAGAAAGGTGCGCAGGTCATCCAGTGTCAGTGCCTGGTCTGTGATAGTGAAAGTGCTCATATCCTCTTATTTCAGTCGCTCTATTATTTCGTCTATTGTCAGCTTATCCTGCTGGCCGCTGGCCATGTTTTTAAATGTCAGTTTGCCGGATGCCATCTCATCACCACCTATCACCACTACGTATGGTATCCTTTTGTCATTGGCATAGTTCATCTGCTTGTCTAGTTTCTTCTTGCCGGGATATACCTCTGAGGCGATATCCTGTGCGCGTACCTTCTGCAGTTGGTCAAAGGCATATGCCTCACTCGCCTCATCAAAGTGTACAAACAGCACCTTGGTAGACTCTACCAGCGTAGCCGGGAAGAGGCCCAGCTCCTCCATCACATCATAGATACGCTCCACGCCAAAGGAGATGCCCACGCCACTCAGGTCGCGCCCGCCAAACATCTCTGTGAGATTGTCATAGCGGCCACCACCACCGAGAGAGCCCATCTGCACGTTGTTGGGCTTTACCTCCCACACCATACCGGTATAGTAGTCCAGCCCCCGCATCAGCGTCGGGTCAAACTGCACGTTTGACAGCGTACCTACCCGGGACATCACATAGTCTATCTCAGCCACTACAGCTTCGCTGAAAGTTGCTTTCAGTTCATCATAGGAAGTATCAAAAAGAGTTTTGCTCAAGAGGCCTAGTTGCTCATCAGATACGCCATTAGCTTTGATCTGCTCAGCTATTCCTTTCTCTCCAGACCATTCTACTTTGTCGAGTTTGTCTATCAGGGTAGTGACCTCTGTCTTCTTGTCTGTGATGCCAGCCCTGGTCAGAAACTCGTCTATGAATTTCCTGTTGTTTAAACGGATCGTCACATCCATTCCGAGTTTGCTATATACCTCACTATATATCTGAGTGAGTTCTATTTCATTCATGAGTGAGGTGCTGCCAATGACGTCTGCATCACACTGGTAAAACTCCTGATACCGTCCTTTGCCCGGCCTGTCTGCACGCCACACAGGCCCGATATGAAATCGCTTGAAGGGGAAGGTCAGCTCACTCTGGTGCTGTACTACATACCGTGAGAGTGGCACGGTCAGGTCATAGCGCAGGCCTTTCTCAGAGATGTGGCGTGTGGTAGCGGATGAGTTTTTTGCTTGCAGTTCTGCCTCCGGTACATCCTTCAGATAGTCGCCGCTATTTAGTATTTTGAAGAGCAGGCGATCACCTTCTTCGCCGTATTTGCCCGTCAGGGTCTCCAGCCTCTCAAAGGCGGGCGTATCTATTTGCTGGAAGCCATACTTGCGAAAGACGCTCTTGATCGTGTCAAATATATAGTTGCGCCTTGCCACCTCCTGCGGCAGGAAGTCGCGGGTGCCTTTGGGTAGCGAGGGCTTTATTTTCTTTATCTCAGCCATTGTGTTTATCTATCGTCTAAAATCTAAAGTCTATCGTCTGTTAGCTATCACGGCATCACAGGCCCGGTCCAGCATCTGATACACAGTCTCAAATCCATCTGCTCCGCCAAAGTAGGGGTCAGGCACAGCGATGTTTTTCTTTGGCTCAGCCTCGTTCATGATGAGTATTACCTTATTCTCCTCCTCCTGCGTGCGGCATAGGGCTATCACGTCATTATAGTTGCTAGAGTCCATGCAGTACACCAGGTCAAAGTTCTGCAGGTCTGCATGACTGATCCGCCGCGCTGCCTGAGCGGTGATGTCTATACCATGCCGATGTGCCACCTCACAGGAGCGCCGGTCAGGCTGCTGGCCCACGTGCCAGGCGCCAGTGCCGGCAGAGTCTATCTGCCAGTCCAGACCAGCCACTTTCACCTTATGCTCCAGTACACCCTGTGCCAGCGGGCTGCGGCAGATATTGCCGAGGCATACCATCAGTACCTTCATAGCCGCTAAAGTAATCAAATCGGTCAACTGCAAAATGTGATGCTGCGCATTGAGGCAAAGAGCCTTATCTTGCGGGCCTAAAGCACAGACCATGGCAGAGTTTATCCTCTTCATACGCGAAGACCTGACACGCTACCCTATACCGGAGGAGCAGCTCACCTCACTGATAGCCCAGCATACTGCCTGGGCCAAAGAACTCTCTGAGCGCGGCATCTTTCGCAATGGCTATGGGGTGGGAGACCAGGGCGTCCTGCTCGCCCAGGTAGATGATGAGATACAGGCACTTCCTATCCAGGATGCCAAACATGGTATCGGTGGCTTCTACATCATAGAGGCCGAAGACCTGGATGCTGCGATAGAGATCGGTCGCGGCTGCCCTACTTTCAAAGATGGCGACCAACTGGAGGTGCGCCCCCTGATGTAAGCCATAGCAATGAAGCAAGGAGATACTATAGTAGCACCGGCTACAGCGCAAGGTGTAGGAGCCATCGGAGTAATAAGACTCTCCGGCCCTGAGGCTATTGCCATCACACAGCGGTCATGGCGCGGCAAAGATCTTACCCTGCAGCCATCACATACCATACACTACGGCCATATCATAGATGATGACCGCGAGCTGGACGAGGTGATGGTCAGCATCTTCCGCGCGCCAAAGTCTTTTACGACAGAAGATGTCGTAGAAATATCCTGCCATGGGTCGCCCTATATCATGGAGCAGGTGCTGAGGCTTCTGATAGCCAAAGGCGCACGTATGGCCGATGCGGGGGAGTTTACCCTGCGTGCCTTTATGAATGGTCGTATAGACCTGTCTCAGGCAGAGGCAGTGGCAGACCTGATCGCGTCAGACTCTGCTGCAGCGCACGAGCTAGCGATCAAGCAGATACGCGGTGGCTTCGCTCATCAGATCAAAGAGCTTCGCTCGCAGCTGGTCAACTTTGCCTCTCTCATAGAGCTGGAGCTGGACTTTAGCGAGGAGGACGTAGAGTTTGTAAAGCGTGATGAGCTGGTGAGGATCATCCATCGCATACAGGCTGTGCTTAGGCCGCTGATAGAGTCATTTAAGTATGGCAATGTGATCAAAAACGGCGTGCCGGTAGCCATAGTGGGCAAACCTAACGCCGGCAAGTCTACCCTGCTCAACGCCCTGCTGAATGAAGAGCGCGCCATAGTAAGTCATATAGCCGGTACCACTCGCGATACGATAGAGGAGGTGCTGCATATAGATGGTATAGCCTACCGCCTCATAGATACTGCCGGCCTGCGCCAGACGGAGGATGTGATAGAGCAGATAGGCGTAGAGCGCAGCTATGACAAGATCAAGACGGCCTCTATCCTGCTGTATATGACAGACGCCAGTCTGATCTCTGACCTCGGTGATCTGAGCCGTGAGATAAACGCCGCTGCTTCATTTGAGGTGCCATACCTGCTCATAGCCAATAAGAGTGACCTCTGCCCTGAGACCATCACTGGGCCACTCTCTGATATGGAGCATGTGGTACTCATGAGCGCAAAGACCAATAGCGGGATAGACACTCTGAGGCAGAAACTCAGTGCCATGGTACAGTCGCAACGCGTGACCCCGCCCGATATGACCATAGCCAATATCCGCCACTATGAGGCGCTGCGCCAGGCCTATGATTCGCTGGAGGCGGTGCTGTCCGGCATCGACGCGCAGATCACCACAGACCTAGTGGCTCTGGAGCTCAAGCGTGCTCTGGAGTACCTCGGCGAGATCAGCGGCGAGGTGACCAATGACGAGATACTGGGCAACATCTTTAGCAAGTTCTGTATCGGGAAGTAACCTACTATTACAAACAATTTACATTTTTACTGTAAACCTCCTGTATCCATTGTAAATGCTGGCATTTGGGGCTAATCATGTATTTGATTAGTGCGTTTTACTATTGGTTTATTATTAAAGAGTTTGTACCTTAGTTGTACCTCAGAGGTTCGAGGTACAAAAATTTGTACCTCATACTCCCAAAAGGCGAAATAGAGTCCGTTAATGACCCTTATTGCACCCTAATGACCGTAAAAGGCGAAATTTTAACAGTTACAAGAGTCTGTCAGCACTGCCGAAAGGAGTTTACAGCATTCCGCACTACTACTCAGTGCTGCTCCGATCATTGTGCCAAGCGATACTATAAGACTAAGAAGAAGGCGGAGAAGATAGAGGCCAGCAATAAGCAGACGTTTAAGGTCAAAATCAAACCCTTTGAAGTGCTCCAAGCCAAAGATTTCCTTTCCGTATCGGAAACCTCTCAGTTACTTAATTGCAGCACACGCACTATCAGGAGATTGATAGATGCAGGAATCATTAATGCTGTGCGATTTTCTACCCGTAAAACCATAATACGGCGAAAGGATATTGAAATACTCTTTTACGAAAACTCAATCAACCCATGATAAAAGTAACCCTCAGACAAAAACCGATCTCCGGCCATAGGCAGGCGCTCTATCTTGATTTTTATCCGGCTATCATAGACCCGGAGACGGGAGGCAAAACCCGGAGGCAGTTTCTCAATATGTACCTGCATGATGAAATAGAACACCAGATGGAGCACTATCAAGATGAAAAAGGGAAACCACAAAGACGCTATGTGCAAATGCAGGATAAAAAGGGCAATCCAAAGGCAGCTAAGCTCACACCGGTAGAGAAACAGCATAATATGAACACCCGGCTGATAGCAGAGCAGATCAGGCAGCGCCGGGAGAATGAATTGAATAAACCGGAGGTATACACACCCTTTGAGAAGCAGCGACTGAGGCAGCAGGCTATGGGGGAACGCTCTTTTGTGCAATACTTCAAAGAATTGACAGACAGGCGCAAAGCCTCAAACCATGATAACTGGGTATCAGCATACAACTATCTGGAGCGCCTGACGGGAGGTGATCTGCCATTTGCGGAGGTGGATGAGCACTTTTGTAATGAGTTCAAAGAATATCTGCTCACCAGTCCTAGTATTAAGCGAAAGGATAAACCTATAGCTACCAACTCTGCCGTTTCCTACTTCAATAAGTTTAAGGCTGCTTTAGCCCAGGCATATAAAGACGGCTATCTGTCAGAAGACCTCAATAAGCGCATAGACTCTATCAAGCCAGCGGAAACCCAGCGAAACTTCCTGACCCTGGAGGAACTGAATAAATTAGCCCAGACACAATGCCAGGACGAAACGTTAAAGAGAGCGGCACTTTTCTCAGCACTTACAGGACTCCGCTTCTCTGATATACGTAATCTGACGTGGAAGGACATAGAACATACAAAGAAGGAGGGTTACTTTATACATTTTCGCCAGCAGAAGACTCAAGGCGTAGAAGTGCTGCCTATATCGGACCAGGCCTTCAGTCTGCTAGGCAAAAGAGGCAAACCGGAGCAGATGGTTTTTGACGGCTTAGTATATTCTGCCTATACCAATAGACATCTATATCAATGGATAGGGGCAGCAGGTATTACCAAAAATATAACCTTTCATTGCTTTCGACATACCTTTGCTACTTTGCAGCTCAGCGCCGGTACTGATATCTATACCGTATCAAAGATGCTGGGTCACAGGGAGCTGAAAACAACACAGATATATGCCAAAGTAATAGATAAAACCAAGCGGGAGGCAGCAGATAAAATCAAGATATCCTTCTAAAGGGCAGTACCTGTCTGCTAATTCTCTTCTAAAAAAATGCTACTTTGGTCAGGCTAGAATAAAATAAAAGCAGTCGAATCTTACCAATCATGTCAAATATCAGTGAACCTCAGGTAGAATACGGATTTATAGGCAAGCTGACGGATCTAAAGTATACCTACAGGCCGGACATAAGAGACCGCGAGGCTCTGGAGAGAAACTTTAAGGAGAAATTTGAGGCGCTTAACCGGGTTAATCTGAGCAATTCAGAGTTTACCAGGCTGCGCGATGAGATCGTAAACCCAGATGTATTTGCAGCTTCAAAGACCCTCCGTCAAAAAAACACGTTCACCCGTGAAGACGGCACACCGCTGCATTATACCCTTGTGAATATAAAGGACTGGTGTAAAAATGACTTTGAGGTCATAAACCAGCTCAGAATGAACACCGAAAACAGCAGCCACCGCTATGATGTGCTGCTGCTGATCAATGGGGTACCGGTGGTGCAGATCGAGCTAAAAACGCTTCAGGTCAGCCCCCGCAGGGCCATGCAGCAAATAGTAGATTATAAGAATGATCCCGGCAATGGTTATACCAATTCACTACTATGTTTTATTCAGCTTTTCATAGTCAGCAATCGGTCAAATACTTATTACTTCTCCAATAACCGCAATCAGCATTTTAACTTCAATGCAGATGAGCAGTTTTTACCCGTTTATCAGTGGGCAGATAAGGATAATGCCAAGATAACCCACATTGATGATTTTTCTGATGCTTTTCTGACTAAGTGTAAGCTGGGTCAGATGATTAGCAAATATATGGTACTGGTGGAAAGCGAGCAGAAGCTTATGGTCATGCGGCCCTATCAGATATATGCTGTGGAAGAGATAGTAAAGAGTATAGAGCAAAACAGGGGCAATGGATATATCTGGCATACTACGGGCAGCGGCAAAACTCTGACCTCTTTCAAAGCCTCCACACTGCTCAAAGACAATCAGGATATTGAGAAATGCCTTTTTGTAGTAGACCGGAAGGACCTGGACCGTCAGACCCGTGAGGAGTTCAACAAGTTTCAGGAAGGCTGTGTGGAGGAAAACACGAACACAGAAACGCTGGTTAGGCGTATGCTATCAGAAAGCTATGCTGATAGGGTCATAGTCACTACTATTCAAAAACTAGGCTTAGCGCTGGATACAGACCCTAAAAAGGGCTATAGAGAACGGTTAAAGCCTCTCAGTGACAAGCGGCTGGTCTTCATCTTTGATGAATGCCACCGCTCACAGTTTGGTGAAAACCATGAGGCTATTAAAAAGTTTTTCCCGAACGCTCAGCTTTTTGGATTTACCGGGACTCCCATATTTGAGGAAAATGCCAGCTATAAGCAAGTAGACGGCACAGTGGGAACCTATGTGACTACTAAGGATATTTTTCAAAACCTGCTTCATAAGTATACGATCACTCACGCTATAGAGGATCGGAACGTTCTGCGCTTTCATATAGACTATTTCAAGGGAGAGGGCAGCCATAGAGCCAAGCCGGGGGATGCCATAGCACAGCAGGCCGTAGCGGATGCCATTTTGAATATACATGAGGCTGCGACCAATAGCAGGCGCTTCAATGCCATATTAGCCACTAACTCTATCAATGATGCTATTGATTATTACAACCTGTTTAAGAATATACAGGCGAAGCGAAAGGCAGAAGATGAAACTTTTGTACCCTTAAATATCGCTTGTGTCTTTTCGCCTCCTGCGCAGGCTGTGGCAAAGGAGAATGAAAACAAAAACACTAACAACGCCGCTGATATAAAGCAACTACAGGAGGACCTACCACAGGAAAAGCTGGATAACCAGCAGAATCCCGAGCAAAAGAAGCAGGCTTTGATAGCCATTATCAAAGACTATAATCAACAGTATGGCACTAACCATACGATCTATGAGTTTGATACTTACTATCAGGATGTGCAGCAGCGGATCAAAGACCAGAAGTACAGCAATTCAGACTATGCGCACCGCAATAAAATAGATGTGGTAATAGTAGTGGATATGCTGCTCACAGGCTTTGACTCTAAGTATCTCAATACGCTCTATGTAGATAAGAACCTGAAATATCACGGCCTGATACAAGCATTTAGCCGGACTAATCGCATACTGAATGATAGTAAGCCTTATGGCAATGTATTGGACTTCAGGAGCCAGCAGGAATCTGTAGACGAAGCCATAGCACTCTTTAGTGGGGAGGGAGCCAAAAAGGCTAAGGAAATATGGCTGGTAGACCCCGCGCCAGTAGTAATAGAGAAATATGAGAAGGCAGTGGCAGCGCTTGGCAAATTCATGCAGGGCAATGGGCTGGAGTGCAGGCCGGAGGAGGTGAGCAACCTGCGGGGCGATGCTGCCCGTGCGGAGTTTATCAACCGATTCAAAGAGGTGCAGCGGCTAAAGACCCAGCTGGACCAGTACACCGATCTGGGGCCGGAAAATGAAAACAAGATAGAGATGCTGCTGCCTACAGATGAACTGCGCTCCTTCAAAGCGGCCTATATCGAAACTGCTAAGCGGCTGAAAGACATACAAACTAAAGAGGGAGATAATGCAAGCAAAGAAGTGCAGCAGCTCGATTTTGAGTTTGTGCTCTTCGCGAGTGCGGTGGTAGACTATGACTATATCATGGGCCTGATAGCCCGCTTCACACAGGGTAAAGCCACTAAGCAAAAAATGACCCGTGAGCAGCTCATCAACCTGCTCAGCTCAAACGCTAACCTGATGGAGCAGCGCGACGATATAGCAGACTATATCAATAGCCTGGCAGTGGGCCGGGGCCTGAGCGAACAGGAGATAAAAGAGGGATTCATACAGTTCCGCGAGGAGAAGGATGCAAAGGAACTGGCAGCTATAGCGCAGAAGTATGAACTGCAAACCGGGGCGCTAAAGAGCTTTGTAGACGGCATCATGGACAGGATGATCTTCGACGGTGAGCAGCTAAACGACCTGCTGGCACCGCTGGGGCTGGGCTGGAAAGAGCGCAGCCGGAAGGAACAGGAACTGATGCAGGACCTCATACCACTATTAAAAAAACAGTCCCCGAACAGGGAGATATCAGGACTATCAGCCTATGAGTAGGGAAGCAAAAAATAAGGTAGTGCCTAGATTGCGATTTCCTCAGTTTAAGAACGCCGCAGAATGGACGCTAAAGCTTGTAGAGGAATATTTTTATGTTGGTTCAAGTAAACGTGTGTTAGAAGAGGATTGGACTGATAAGGGTGTACCTTTTTACCGTACTAGAGAATTAGTGTCATTAAGCAAAAATGAACCTTTGCGCAATGAAATTTTTATATCCAATGAACTCTTTGAAGAACTCAAAAACAAATATGGGGTGCCTAATGATGGCGACTTCTTAGTTAGCGGTGTCGGAACTCTTGGTATATGCTACCAAGTGAGAAAAGATGATAGATTTTATTTTAAAGATGGAAATGTTCTTTGGTTCAAACAGAAAGAAGGCATAAACTCTAATTATTTTAAATACAGCTTTCAATCTGATTTTATCCAAAAGCAAATTCTAGGTCAGGCATCTATTTCAACTGTTGGAACATATACAATTCAAAATGCTAAAACAACTGAGTTTTATTATCCACCTGCTATATCAGAGCAACAAAAAATTGCCGACTGCCTTTCTTCCTTAGATGACTACATAAGCGCTGAAAGCAAAAAGCTTGATGCTCTCAGAGATCATAAAAAAGGGCTTATGCAGCAGCTATTCCCCGCCGAGGGCGAAACAGTGCCGAGGCTGAGGTTTAAGGAGTTTGAGGGGAGCGGGGAATGGGAGGAGAAAAATTTCGGAAAAATGGGTGACTTTACCGGCGGAGGAACTCCTAGCAAAAGCAACCAATCTTTTTGGGAGGGAAGTATACCTTGGGTCTCTAGCTCGGATATTGATGAGGAATCAATAAATCAAATCAAGATAAGTCGCTTCATTACGGAAGAAGCATTAAACGATTCTGCTACTAAAATAGTTCCGCCCAATAGCATTTTACTTGTCTCAAGGGTAGGAGTAGGAAAGTTGGCTGTCACAAGAGATTCCATATGCACTAGTCAAGATTTTACAAACTTCACCCCTTATGTAGATGATATTTATTTTTTAGCCTATCTACTTAAAAACCAAAATGAAACGCTTTTAGGATTTAGCCAAGGAATGGCTATTAAAGGTTTTACAAAGGACGATATTTCGAAATTAAAAGTTCTTATTCCAGGTAAAGATGAACAGAAAAAAATCGCCAATTGCCTATCTTTTATAGATGAGTTGATAGAAGCTCAGATTGAAAAAGTAGAAGAGCTGAAAATGCATAAGAAAGGCCTGATGCAGGGACTATTTCCTAATGTAGAAAAAGCAGCATATGCCTAGTCAACCTCAAATCTTTGCAGATATAAATCTATTAGTCTCCCATGTTAAGGGACTAGGAAAGAAGAACGTAATAATCTATGCCTATAACGGGGTGGGAAAGACCCGTTTATCAATGGCTTTTAAGGACCTTGGCAGGGATGCCGGCGATCGAGATACTCTCTATTTTAATGCTTTTACCGAAGACCTTTTTTCATGGGACAATGACTTGGATAATGATACCAATAGGTTGTTGCTCATAAATAAGGACTCTAATTTTTTTACTGGTATTCAGGAGCAGGATATGGAAAACAAAATACGTCCATTGCTTAGACTCTATGCAGATTTTAATTTCCTGATCGATTATGAGTATAAGGATAAAAACGGCAGAGAGTTTTGGGCTGTCACTTTTATTCGTGAAATAAGAGTAAGTGGTCAACCTCAAAATATAGACGGGATAAAAATATCTAGGGGTGAAGAAAATATGTTTATCTGGTGCTTTTTCCTAGCTATAGCACAGTTGGCTATAGATAGGCAGGCCGGCTATAACTGGGTGCGATACTTATACATAGATGACCCTATTTCATCTCTTGATGACAATAATGCAATTGCTGTAGCCCATCATTTGGCCCGCATTCTCAAAACCAATAACGAGCATGTAAAAGCCATTATCTCCACACACCATTCATTATTTTTCAATGTATTGTGCAATGAATTTAATAACAATGCACCCAAACTCTTTCTTGACAAGAATGAACAAGGTTATTCTCTGAAAGACACTACTGATTCACCATTTATTTACCATGTATCGATGATTCAAGAGCTGGATAAGGCCATCAAATCTGACCAACTTTACACTTATCACTTCAATATATTAAGGATAATATTAGAGAAGGCGGCAAACTTTCATGGGTTTAATGGATTTGCTGAGTGTCTAATAGTCAATGACGATGATGAAAATAAAACGCTCCATACGCGAATGGTGAGTGTGTTTAATCATGGAGGATATTCGCTATTTGAACCAAGGGAAATGGGGGACGATAATAAAAAGCACTTCAAGGATATCTTCAAGAACTTCATTGATAACTATAAATTTAACGAGGACCTTTTCACAGGACCACAAGCAGTAGCAGAAGCATGACAGCACAAGATCAACAACAATTAGGTAAGACTCTATGGGCCATAGCAGACGGCCTGCGCGGGGCTATGAATGCCGATGACTTTCGGGACTACATGCTGTCCTTCCTCTTTTTGCGCTACCTCTCAGATAACTATGAGGCGGCAGCGAAGAAGGAACTAGGGAGCGACTACCCTGAAGTTTACCCTGATATTCTGGAAAAGCTCGGTGTTTCAAATGCACTAGATGTCTGGTACGGAGAGAATCCCAACGATATAGCGGAATTCGAAAAGCAAATGCGTCGCAAAACGCACTATGTGATAGAGCCGTCCTACCTCTGGAGTAGCATAGCAGATATGGCCCGTAGGCAGGACAGAAATTTGCTTGAAACACTTCATAAAGGCTTCAAGTATATCGAAACACAGTCTTTTGGAGACAATTTTCAGGGTCTTTTCTCCGAAATCAACCTCGATTCTGATAAACTAGGCAAAAACTACGAAGAGCGTAATAAAAGGCTTTGCATCATCATTCAGAAAATAGCTGAAGGTATATCCTACTTTTCTTCTGATAGTGATACCCTGGGAGATGCTTATGAATATTTGATCGGAGAGTTTGCTGCTGGTTCGGGCAAGAAGGCTGGAGAGTTCTATACACCTCAGCAGATATCCAGCATTCTGTCTGAGATCGTGACCCTGGACAGTCAGGACCCTGCTCTGGGCAAAAAGAAAAAGCTGGATAAGGTGCTGGACTTTGCCTGCGGTTCGGGTTCACTCCTGCTGAATGTACGTAAGAAGCTCACAGAAGCCGGGGGCAGCATAGGCAAGATATACGGACAGGAAAAGAACATAACGACCTACAACCTTGCGCGGATGAATATGCTGCTGCATGGCGTAAAGGATACTGAATTTGAAATACATCACGGCGACACCCTCACTAATGACTGGGACATACTGAGCGAAATGAATCCTGCCAAAAAAGAGGAGTTTGACGCCATAGTAGCCAATCCGCCATTTAGCTACCGCTGGGAGCCGACGGAGGAAATGGGTAGAGATTTCCGTTTTAAAAGTCACGGCCTGGCTCCTAAGTCGGCAGCAGATTTTGCTTTCCTCCTACATGGCTTTCACTTTCTGAGCAAGGAAGGGACAATGGCTATAATACTGCCTCATGGAGTGCTTTTTCGCGGGGGAGCTGAGGAGAGGATTAGAAAAAAGCTATTAATAGATGGGAATATTGACACTGTCATAGGACTGCCTTCTAATCTATTTTTCAGCACTGGCATACCGGTCTGCATATTAGTGCTAAAGAAGTGCAAGAAATTTGATGATGTATTGTTTATCAACGCCAGCGAGCACTATGAGAAAGGCAAACGACAAAACAGGCTTCGCGACGGAGAAGACGGAGAGCCTAACGACATCCGGAAGATCGTAGAAACATATCAATTCAGAAAAGTAGAGGATCGGTATTCCCGCCGTGTATCTATGTCAGAGATCGAGAGCAATGACTACAATCTGAATATATCCCGCTATGTGAGCACGGCAGTGGAAGATGAGAAGATCAACTTGCAGGAAGTACACGAGAAACTTACAGACATTGAAAAGAGGGCAAATGAGGCTAGAGACAAGCATAATAGCTTTTTGAGGGAACTAGGTTTGCCGCTTATTTAGGCTATAGGTACTCCCAGGACCGGATTTGACCGTGCAGAGTATGCGAGGTCCCAAAAAAATGTGTCCGCGCACTGATTTCAGGCTTTGTGAACTGTGAACTATTTGTGAACTTAATCTGTGAACTGAAGAATGAGAGAACCACTAACCATAGAGAAGCTGAAAGAATATGGTTTCAATGATGAGCAGATCGCAAGGCTTTCTGATCCTCTGATTGAGTATACCTGTCAGATCATCACAAACGAGGGCCATTTTTTTGCCTCTAATTTTCCTCCGATTATTTATACCGGCACAGATGCTGAGGAGCGGATCAGGGGTGTCGGTATTACCCGCTTCAGGACATTTGATGAGATGTATAGCAAAGCCCTAGAGATGGGTGCAGTGCCATTAGAGGATAACTCTCATTTAGACGGATCCACTCAAAAGGCCCTCCAGCACGCTAATAGAAATATTTTCCTGTTTGACTTTAATTCATGGCTGCGCGTGGTCAAAAACTGGGTTATAGAAGATGAGGATGCATATAAAAGCTTTCTCACGATGGAAAATTGGAAAGCCTTTATTTCCTTTCATCTGGAGAAGAAGTGGAGGATTCAGCAAAAGTATGAGGAAGAAAAGGCGCAATGGCGCGTTACAAGTCCCTTTTCTGGAGATACACTGTATAATAACACAATCCAGGCTGTTAGTATCTTGCCTAAGGCATTAGCGAGCGACAGTTACCAGTATTTCAAAAGGGATATTACAAATTGCCTGGAGGATTGGCAATATGCAGAACCAGCTAGTAAGAGCTACCCGGTCCGGTTTGATCTGGATAAGGAAGCGTACATAAATACATTTTTTGACCCGGTTCACAGGCACAAGGCTCAGTATGATGAGAAGATATTGATAGAAAGGCTGATAAGAAACTTGAGTAAGGCTACTCATCCTTATTTTGAGGGCTATAGACTTTACCTGGAGAAGCGCCTATCAGAGGCTGGGGGAGCGGAAAATAAAGCGACAGTTGAAACCAATAATGTAACGTTATCGACTATTGAAGATTGGTTGTTCCCATTTAAGTATGAAGGAGCTATTTCGGATGGGGAGTATTTGATTCTTATCTCAAGTCTTTTAGAGTATTTCGAGACTGGCTTCTTCCCCAAATTGGCCAAAAAGATAAAGGTAGGTAAGGTCAATATGAAGCGCTTCGGATGGGCACTGAATCAGATATATAAGTCAGAGAAGTCTGGCAGCCTTTCATCTGAATATTTGCAATTTGCAAAGGATTGGATATCGGTTTTTGAAGGGGTGGAATTTGATAAAAGCGATATAAAACGCAGTAATCTATATAAATACTTTACTACTAAGACTGAGTGATACCGCTGTATCCACCAAAACCACCAAAACCACTTTTTTAACCACCAAAACCACTTTCCATTATTGCTAACCCATCTGACAAAACAGAGGGTAAAGCGATATGAACAATCCTTTTGAAGTGATCGGAAACAAGCTAGACAGAATAGAAGCGCTGCTGGCAGAAATCAAACAAACTCCTTCAATCCAAACTCCGGAGAGCGCACCGGATGAAGTGCTGACCGTGCCAGAGGCCGCAAAATTCCTATCTCTAAAACAGCAAACTATCTACAGCCTGATCCGGCGAAAGCTTCTGCCTGCGATGAAGCGATCTAAACAATACTATTTTTTCCGGGCTGACCTGGTGGAATATCTGAAACAAGGCAAGCAGATAACTACTAGAGAGGCCAATGCTGCTGCCGAAGCTATTCTAAAGGCAAAGCGCGGTTAAGTATGTACCGCAGGTACTATCATTCAAATGCTGGTGGGAGGATACTAGATACATTAGCACAAAAGGCTTCAAAGAATACACCTCCCTGTCCTCAAACCCGTCCAGTGACTGTAAAGGGGGCGGGGGCAGAAGCCATAGATCAGGAGAAGCTTCAGAATCGGGCTAAAAAGAAGATGATAACCCAAAGGCTGACTCTGGCACTTATAGACGTAGCTACGAAACTAGGAGAAACCGACTCGGTACAATCGTACTGGAATACCTACCATTGCCAGAGTCGGATCGTCAGCGCCGGAGGTCGTACCTACGGCAATTATTGTAAGAACCGTTTTTGTAGCATTTGCAGCGGGATTAGAAAGGCAGAGAAGATCAATACTTATCTGCCAGTCATTAAAACTTGGGTAGATGCGCACTTTGTCACGCTGACCGCCAGGTCAATCCCTGCCAATAAACTAAAGAGCCGGATGGATAGAATGATGCGATCTATCAAAAAACTGATAAGGAGGAATGCGCAGCGTGCCCGTAGGGACAAAGGTCTTAAACTGGTAGGCATTCGATCCTTAGAATGCAATTTCAATCCTAAGCAGAGAACATACAATCCTCACTTTCACTTTATAGTAGCTACTAAGGAAATGGCCGAACTGCTAATAGATGAATGGCTAGAGCAGTCTACCAGCCAATATGCGCTCCGCAAGGGGCAACACTCCAGCAAGGTAGCTAATACAGAAAAGGCTCTCATTGAAGTAATCAAATACGGTACTAAGGTTTTCACTGATCCGACTGTACCCAAAAAGAATAGCGGAAAACCACCTAAGGTTAAAGTCACTCCTAGGGTGTATGTATCAGCCTTTCACCGGATTATAACGGCTATGGCCGGACACCGTCAGTTTGACCGCTTCGGGTTTAACCTCCCTCCGGGTGCTACAACAGCAAAAACTATCACTGTTCTTAATAACTATCAGCAGCTAGTCTTTGATCCCCAGATCAATGATTGGATGGATGAATCCACGCAAGAGCTGATCTCTGGCTATAAGTGTGACCGGACACTGGTGGATATACTTACTAACCGGATGGATATGGGAACGGTTTAAAGGCATTAGGCCTACCACAGTACTTTCCATTCTGGAAAGTAGAAAGGCAACTCTATAACACCTTGGCAGCAAATACTACATTTGTGTAATGATCCAATTTGCCGTTTTATTTGAAAAGGGGGATAACGGAACGATCTGGTGTTCCGTTCCTGCACTGCCAGGCTGCACCAGCTATGGCAACGACCTTGAGCACGCAAGGAAAATGATTACTGAAGCCATTGAGCTTCATTTGTCAGTTTTAAAGAGTGAAGGGATGAAAATGCCTGAATCTGATAGCTTCGTAGAATGGGTCACAATCAATGAAGGCTAGGAATTAGTGGTTTTTCAATTTCGGCAATTTTGTACCCTATTTGTACCCCAAACTGCTGAAACCCGCACCAATACTATAAAGTTACTTTCTGTATCGGGAAGTAGGGATGAGGGCCGGAGGACGAGGGTCGAGGGTCGAGGGTCGAGCCGGAGGGTTGTTTTTCGACTGGGGAGGGAGTGGAGGTGGTGGCCCATGTGGATATGGATACATGGTGTGGGTGATAAAGTGAGCAGCGGCGGGGAGCAAGTTTTTCGACTATGGGAGTAGTTGTTTGGTGTTTGTAAGATGTGTATGTGAATGGTTTAGTTTGGGGTATGTATGTGGATGGATGTGATGCGTCGGGCAGGCGGAAGTGTGTGGCGAAGATATGTGGC
This sequence comes from uncultured Chitinophagaceae bacterium, assembly GCA_964571705.1. Lineage (GTDB taxonomy): Bacteria > Bacteroidota > Bacteroidia > Chitinophagales > LD1 > UBA1941. The sequence goes on along the minus strand of CAZNDJ010000019.1, from coordinate 6,078 downwards.
GATAAAATAAGTGTAAAATATATAAAGCGAAACCTGGCGGGGTGGCGGTGGCTGACCGGTGAATGCTTGCCGAAAATGATATTTTGAATGACTGCGGATGGAGATGCCACCGGACATACGGGATATGACGCAGCAGCAGATCAGAGACGAGCTGGATGGTCTGATACCGCATATACAGCGGGTAGTGAGCGACCACCATACCGCAAGGGGCCATACCTCTATAGCTGATATAGAAGTAAAAAGGCAGCTACACGGATGGCGGCTGAGCCAGCTCTACGACTACCAGCAAAGGCTACATGATGAGCAACTGCGTCGCACAAACCGCAGGGCGGTACGGGAAAAATTGCACAGAAAATAGCTACGGACGATGTCACTACGCTGCCTGATGATACTCGATGCCCTTGTGTGAGGGGCCGAGAACTTTTTTCACAGACTCACCGGTGAGGGTGACGCAGAGCAGCAGGAGCTTTTCCATATTGGGTACACGGATGCGCACGGTGCTGATGACGCTGGCGGGTGTGTGGCGTATGCGGGAGAAGAGCCTCATGTAGTACTTGTAGGCGAGCATGACGCCGCCGCGCGCGCCTACGGGTAGCTGGCGGATGCCCTCCAGGGCTACTGCGAAATCATGTGCGATCTCCTGCTCTATCTGCTGCTTGGCAGTATCTCCAAAGCGGGCGAAGTCGATGCCCGGGAAGTACACCCTGCCGCGCTCGTCAAAGTCGCTCCCCATATCGCGAAGGAAGTTGACTTTCTGGAAGGCGGCTCCGAGTGCCCGTGCAGAAGGCTCCAGCCTGGCATACATCTCCTTGTCACCTTCGGTGAAAATATAGAGGCACATCAGGCCTACCACTTCGGCAGAGCCGTAGATGTACTCCTCATAGCCCTCGCGGCCATAGGCGGTCTCATAGAGGTCCATCTCCATACTGCGGAAGAAGGCCTCTGTGAGGTCGAGCGGAATCTGGTACCGATTGACCACCAGCTGGTAGCTCTGGAGGATAGGATTGAGGCTGATGCCGTCGCGGATGGCCTCATAGGTATCCGCTTTAAACTTGGCCAGCAGCGCCTTCTTGTCAAAATCATGGAAAGTATCTACGATCTCATCTGCATAGCGCACCATGCCATAGATGCCGTAGATGGCATCGCGCAGGCGCGGGTGCAGGGTGCGGATACCGAGTGAGAAACTGGTACTGTAGGCCTGGGTCACTAGCTTGCTACAGGCAGCACTGGTTTGAACAAATAGGTTAAACATGAGCGGGAGTTTTAGTGAGTATGGTGGTTTTCCTGAGTTGTGTGATGAGGTCGCGGGCTGCTATCTGGCCAGAGATGATAGCAGGCGGTACGCCCGGCCCCGGCACAGTGAGCTGGCCTGCGTAGAGCAGGTTCTTCACCTTGGCAGAGCGCATCTTTGGCTTGAGTATAGCTGTCTGCATCGGTGTATTGGCCAGGCCGTAGGCATTGCCCTTGTAGGCATGGTAGTCCTGCTCAAAGTCTGCGATGCAGTAGCTTCTCTTTACAACGATCTGGTCACGGAAAGGTAGCCCGATGCGCTGCTCCAGGCGCTCGATCATGATGTCAAAGTACCGGCTGCGCATCTCCTCTGTATCTGTGAGGCCCGGTGCCAGTGGCATGAGAAGGAAGAGATTCTCGCTGCCCTCCGGCGCTACACTAGCATCTGTGACAGACGGTGCACAGACATAAAAGAGCGGTGCTGAGGGCCACTGCGGGTCAGTGTATATCTCCCGTGCATGCACAGCAAAGTCCTCGTCAAAGAAAAGGTTGTGATGCAGGAGCCCCGGCAGCCTGCGGTCCACACCCAGATAGTATATGAGCGCTGAGGGTGACATGGTACGGTCATCCCAGTAGTGCTCATCGTAGCGGCGGTACTGCGCGGGCAGCAGCACCTGCTCGGTATAGTGGTAGTCTGAGGTGGCTATGACGGCATCTGCAGTGTAGCGCACCGAGCCACAGGTGACGCCGGTGGTGATGCCATTTTGTACATCTATAGCTGTCACCTCTGAGCTGGTGATGATGCGTACGCCCTGCTCCTCTGCTATGCGCACCATGGCGCGGATGACCTCATACATGCCGCCCATAGGATACCATGTACCTAGCACGAGGTCGGCATAGTTCATCATGCTGTAGAGCGCGGGTGTGGTCTCCGGCGTAGCGCCGAGGAAGAGGGACGGGAACTCGAGTATGCTGACCAGCAGCGGGTCTTTGAACCTGGACCGGATGACCTTCTTGAGCGAATGGAACATCTGCAGGCGGGTGGTGCCCAGGAGTGTATTGAGATCAAAGAACTCGGTGATAGAGTCGCTGAGGCGGTGTACGTGATCGCTCATGGCGATATCGTATTTGGTCCTGGCCTCATCGAGGAAGGCTTTGAGCTTTGGGCCTGCGCCTTTCTCCCTGCTTTCAAAAAAGGCTATGAGGCTATCATATGCCGCAGGGACGTCTGCTCCCTGGCCGCCGGTGGCGAAAACCCTGTAAGACGGATCCAGTCTGCGCAAGTCATAAAAATCTGAGACAGAATGCCCAAACTGGCGATAGTAATCCTCAAAAACGTCTGGCATCCAATACCAGCTAGGCCCCATATCAAATGTGAAACCCTTCTCGTGATAAAGGCGGGCGCGGCCTCCGGGCTGGTCATTTTTCTCCAAGATGATGACCTCACAGCCCTGCTGCGCCAGCGTACTGGCGGCGCTCAGGCCTGCAAAGCCGGAACCTATCACTATCACTTTTGGGGTTTTACTCATTTCGCTTAGTTGAGATATGCTGCATTTTCTATGCCCATCGCGCGGAGCCTGTTTTGTAGCTCTTTGCGTGCGGAGTGTATGCGGCTTTTTACCGTTCCTATAGGGAGGTGCAGTTGGTCTGCTATCTCCTGGTACTGAAAGCCTGAGAAGTACATGAGGAATGGGCGGGTGAAATCACTATTGACCGTCTGCATGGCATGGCTGATCTCCTGAGAGAGGAAGTTGCGGTAGGAGCCATTGACCTCGGTGCGGAATGTCTCACGTACCTCACGGTCTCCATCCCCTATGGGCTGTACCAGTTTTTTCTTATGGTAGTCATTGATGAAGATATTGCGCATGATAGTACTGAGCCAGGCTTTGAGGTTAGTGCCTTGCTGGTATTTGTCTTCATTGCGCAGGGCGCGGTAGTAGGTCTCCTGTATCAGGTCCTCGCTGCGGGAGGCGCTGCCTGTGAGGTAAAAAGCCAGAGACTTGAGGCTCGGTTCGTACTGCAGTAGTTGTGATGCGAATTCCATTTTGTCTAACTTTTATAATACAAAGTTAAACATATAAAATTCATATTGTTTAATTTTTTGTCAAAAAGATTAAACAAAATAAATCAAAACCCTCAATTAATTGAAGGTCAGTAGATTAAAATGTGGAGTTCTTTTAGGGGAAAGATCAGGCGATAGCGTCCTTGAGGGCAGGGACGGAGTTGACCACCGTGATATGGGCCGCCAGTTTCAGATCAGGCTGTGCCAGGCGGGCTCCACCGGCCAGGATGCGGGTGTGAGGATACATCTCTGCCAGCTGGCGCAGGTACTCCTGCGTGCTGATGGTCTCCTGCTCTATAGAGATATAGGTGACCAGTACATCCGGCTGAAAAGCATCACGCACATACACGAGGTCTTCTATAGGTACATCGGAGCCGAGGTAGATGACCCGCTGCCCGCGCAGGCGCAGCAGGTACTCGGTAAAGAGTAGCAGTGTCTCGTGGTTTTCTGACTCTGGCAGGAAGAGGACATATTTTTTCGCATCAGCCTTTAGCGGTGTCTGTACGCGGTCTATGGCGGCGAGCAGCTTTCTGCGGAGCAGATTGGTGACGAAGTGCTCCTGGGCGGGGCGTATGGTACCCGCAGTCCAAAGTACTCCGGTGCGCATCATAAACGGGAAAAAGAGACGGATGCAGGTATCTTCAAAGCCAAATTTATTAGTGAGCTGATTGATCACACGCTCGAAGGCCTCGGCCTCAAAGTCTATCATGGCACGGATCAGCATATCTGTCTGATCATCGGTGTCCGTATCGTCATTGCTACGTAGTAGCTCGGCATTCAGCTCCGGCTCGCTCATATGCGCAATGCGCGATATCTTGAATCCCTTCCGGTTCAGCGTGCTGATATTGAGGATGAGGCGCAGCTGGCGATCGTCGTAGTAGCGAATATTGGTATCCGTACGCAGGGGCTTCAGGAAGTCATAACGCTTCTCCCAGATACGCAGGGTGTGCGCCTTGATACCTGATAGTACCTCTACATCTTTGATCGAATACTGCCCCATGCGCTACACTATGCTATTTACTACGTGATCAAAACTAATGAAATGGTACGGACCGGTCAATGCACCGGTGTGGATACCGTCATGGCTAAACAGCCTATCTGCCAGCAGGAATACAAAAAGCACCAGCAAATAGATGATAGCTACTTTATTGCCGCCGTCACGCCATAGAGCGGTGTATAATAGCTGCAATACGACGGATACAGCTCCCCATGTGACAAAGTTCAGCAACGGTGGCACATTGTCCTGATGCCATACCCACAGGTGATGATGGATAGCAAAGCTCTCTAAAAGGATATCTATAAGGACCATCAGCACCGCTGCGGATAATACCCTGGCCCAGCTACTATGAAACAAGGCTGACATCAGCGTACCGCTACAGATAGTGAGGAGTACCCAATTGATACCGATCACGATGGGTACCCCCCAGAGCCAGGGCCCCGCTATTTTTTCATAATGGTAGCTGCCAAAGAGTATTCCTTTTTGCACGCCTATGATCTCACACGCCAGGGAAATAGCAACGCCTGCGGCTATGAATAGTACATGAAGGCCTTGCCAGCTGCGATACATGCTGGCCACCAGGATGAAACTGACCAGCATATTGAGCCAGGCTATTCTCTCAAACCAAAAGCTGTAGTGCGCTGAATGCAGCCCTATGATCCCCACCAGATGGAACACGACCAGCAGTAGGGTGACTACCGGCAACCTGAGGTCGGATATGGAATCTCTCATATGAGCGGCAATACTAGCCATAAAGTGTCTTATACCGTGATAACAAGGAGATAATAAAAAAGTTCGCCGAATGTAATTTTAACAATCGAACAATTGACCGGCTTTGTTGTTATCGCAGACAATTAGTTAGTGTATTATGAAAGTAGCATTGATCACAGGTGTGAGCCGGGAAACCGGACTAGGATATGAGACAGCCCGGCAGCTATCTGCGCTGGGATATTATGTCATCATCACCGCGAGGGATGTGTACAAGGCCAAACAACTGGCAGGTCCCGTAAATCTACAGGCTGAGCAGCTGGACGTGACCGATCCGGGCAGCATAGACTCCCTGCGCAGGATCATAGAGAATGACTACGAGAAAATAGACGTGCTGATCAATAATGCCGGTGCCTACTATGATCGTGGCAATCAAACGATGCTGACCGAACCTGTGTTTGTCCAGCAGGCTTTTGACACCAATCTGCTGGGTGCATGGCGCATGATCAAAGCCTTCACGCCGCTGCTGAGCAGGAGCGAGAGTCCCCGCATAGTGAATGTATCCAGCGGCGCGGGTTCTTTTCGCGATCCGGGGTTTGGCATCACCACACAACCTGGCGCGCTACCTGTGTACAGCATGACCAAGGCTGCGCTGAATGCGCTGACCATCCATGTGGCGGAAGAGCTAAAATACACTCGCATCAAGGTCAATGCGGTCTGTCCGGGATTTGTAGCTACCTATGACGGTACAGCCGAGTATGGTGCGCGTCCGGTGGGTGACGGTGCCAAAAGTATCGTCTGGGCTGCGACGCTTGATGCTGACGGACCTAGTGGAGGCTTCTTTCGCGATGGCCAGCCTATAGAGTGGTAGCTACTCCTCCGCCAGTTTAATAACTGATGATAAGACCTAGCCCCGGCTGCAGCACACCTGACGAATTGGCCAGCAGGCGTGGTATGTAGCGTGTGGGATCAGATGGGTCTACGATAGGCTGCCCGGCAGCATCACGCTGCACTGTAAAGAGGTCTTGCTGCTTTTGCTTGTAGTAGTACACATTCTGTATATCCAGGTGGAGCTCTACGG
>CAZNDJ010000018.1:35647-42618 GCA_964571705.1 uncultured Chitinophagaceae bacterium | reverse complement strand
AGTCTAATGGATTGCAGCGCCTGCGCGAACTTTTGAAGCAATCTGAAGCGGACATCAGCCTGTCTGGCATGACCGGATCGCAGGAGTCCTTTGTGGCTGCGGCAGCATTTCGCACCACTGAGTACAACCATCTCTTTATCATGAACGACAAGGAGGAGGCAGCTTATTTTCAAAATAACCTGACGGCACTGCTGACGCATAAGGATGTATTCTTCTTTCCGGATTCTTTCAAGCGGCCGCAGGCATTTGAAGAATTAAACAACAATAATGTACTTCTACGTACAGAAGCTGTAAACCGCCTGTCCAATCCCTCCTCTCGCGCAGAGCTGGCAGTGACCTACCCTGAGGCTTTGTTTGAGAAAGCGGTCAAGAAAGAAAAACTAGAGGAGCAAACACTCCGCATCAAGACCAGCGAGAAACTCGACATAGATTTTATGATCGAGCTACTGGTAGATTTTGAGTTTGAGCGAGTGGACTTTGTGTATGAGCCGGGGCAATTTTCTATCCGTGGGGGCATCATAGATATTTTTTCGTTTGGCAATGAGCAGCCGTATAGGGTGGAGCTATTTGATACGGATGTGGAATCTATCCGAACTTTCGACCCCAATACGCAGCTCTCTGTCAAAAAAATATCCAGCATCACGATCGTGCCCAATATGCAGACCCACTTTACTAATGAGAGTAAAGCTTCTGTATTTGAAGTATTCAACGATAATACGATCATCTGGATCAAGGATGCCCAACTGCTCATAGATCAGCTGGACGACACGATGGCAAAGGCGGAAAAGTTTAAAGAGAAACTCAAGGATCTATCTGACCTGGATGAGCGTCATCCACTGAGAGAGGGAGAGCCATCAGAGGTTTTCGTTTCCTCCGGCGATCTGACCCGTCAGTTAAAACGCTTTCGCATCATTGAGTTTGGCGGTGGCAATTTTTATCGCACAGATAAGAAAGTGCACTTCAACTCAAAGCCGCAGCCGTCCTTCAATAAAAACTTCGAGCTTCTAATAGCAGACCTGAAAGCGAACGATGAAAATAGCATCACGAACCTCATCTTCTCTGACAATGCGAAACAGATCGAGCGATTCTATGCCATCTTTGAAGACCTAAAAACAAAAGTGCCATTTACGGCTGTATACGTAGCTATACATCAGGGGTTCATAGATACAGACCTGCAGATCGCTTTCTACACGGACCACCAGATATTTAACCGCTATCACAAGTACAATCTTAAGCAAGGCTTCTCGCGGGACACTCAGTTGCTCCTTAAAACCTTGCGTGAACTCAAGCCGGGCGACTATGTCACGCACATAGATCACGGCGTAGGTGTTTTCTCCGGTCTGGAGAAAATAGACTCCGGCGGGCAGAAGCAGGAGGCGGTACGACTCATCTACGCAGGTAATGATATCCTCTACGTAGGCATCCAGTCCTTACACAAAATATCAAAGTATGTAGGCAAAGAAGGGGAAGCGCCACGCGTGCATAAGCTAGGCACGGATACCTGGGCAAATCTCAAGAAGAAGACCAAGAAGAAGATCAAGGAGATCGCTTTTGACCTTATTCAATTGTATGCAAAGCGTAAAACACATAAGGGTTTTGCCTTCTCAAAGGACAACTACATGCAGACGGAGCTGGAGGCATCATTTATGTATGAAGACACACCGGACCAGGCCAAGGCGACAGAAGATGTAAAGCGGGATATGGAGCGTATGTCCCCCATGGATCGCCTCGTGTGCGGCGATGTGGGATTTGGGAAAACAGAAGTGGCTATCCGTGCAGCATTCAAGGCCGTACTCGATGGCAAGCAGGTAGCAGTGATGGTGCCCACCACTATCCTCGCTATGCAGCATCAGAAAACCTTTAAAGAGCGGCTGGCCGACTTCCCTATCGAGATAGACTACCTGAATCGCTTCAAGACTGGCAAGGATAAAAAGGATACCCTGCAGAAACTTGCCGAAGGCAAAACAAATATTATCATCGGTACGCAGGCGCTGGTAGGCAAGACTGTAAAATTTAAAGACCTGGGACTCATGATCATAGATGAGGAGCAGAAATTTGGAGTGCAAGTCAAGGAAACTCTAAAGGAGCTTAAGGCCAATATTGACAGCCTGACGCTGACAGCTACCCCCATCCCGCGTACGCTGCAGTTTTCTATGATGGGCGCGCGTGACCTCAGTATCATCAATACAGCACCGCCCAATAGGCAACCAATCACGACAGAAGTTCATCCGTTGAACCCCGATATTATCCGTGAGGCTATAGAGTTTGAGGTATATCGTGGCGGACAGGTTTTTTTCATCCACAATAGGGTAAAGGATATAACCGAGGTCAAGACCATGCTCCACAAGATCGTACCCAATATTGACATAGGCGTGGCGCATGGACAGCTGGAGGGGGAGAAACTGGAAGAGGTGTTACTGCAGTTTGTCAATAAGGAGTTTGATGTGCTGCTGGCTACCAATATCATTGAGGCTGGTATTGACATACCTAATGCCAATACGATCATCATTAATAATGCGCATCAGTTTGGCTTGAGTGATCTGCACCAGCTGCGTGGCCGCGTGGGTCGGTCTAATAAACATGCCTTCTGCTATCTGCTGGCTCCGCCAAAGCACTCACTGACACAAGAAGCTAAGCAGCGACTAAAGACGATAGAAGAATTTGCAGAGCTGGGTAGTGGCTTCAATATTGCCATGCGTGATATGGACATCCGCGGGGCTGGCAATCTGCTGGGTGGCGAGCAGAGTGGCTTCATAGCCGAAATAGGGTATGATGTATACCACAAGATACTAGATGAAGCGGTCCGTGAGTTGAAGGAATCTGATTTCAAAGAGCTATATGCAGAGGAGCTGCAGGAGACCCAGGAATACTCGAAAGAATGCAGCATAGAGACAGACCTGGAGATGCTCATACCAGACGAGTATGTACGCAACTCTGCCGAGCGTATGACGCTATATAAAGACCTCAACGACATCAAAAATGAAGAAGAGCTGTCGGCGTATGAGGATAAACTCACCGATCGTTTTGGCAAGGTACCTAAGCAGATACACGAACTTTTCAATGGCGTAAGGCTGAAGTGGATAGCAACTAAACTAGGCATGGAGCAAATGATCATAAAGAATCGCCACCTCCGTTGCTACTTTATATCCAATCAGTCTTCTTCCTTCTACTCCTCTCCTGCATTTGCTAAGATCATGCAGTACGTACAGAAACATAAGCAAGGCATCTATCTGCGCGAGACGGACAAATACCTGGTGCTGCATGTGGAGGGAATAGGCTCTATGAAGCAGGCTTCACAGAAACTGAAAGAAGTAAGCGACTATGTATATGGACAAAGTAGTGAGACTACGGCCTAGTTCTTCACGACTTTGAACGCATGGCTATTTTGCGTACCGATATTTAGCAGGTACACTCCGGTAGAAAGCTCGGCTATAGAAACACGGGTCTCCTCTGAGGTCAGCTGCCCACGTGCTACGACCCTTCCTGTCATATCGGTCAGGATATATGCTACTCCAATGAGCTCGCTATTGGCGCTTATAGCAAATTCATTCTGAGCAGGATTAGGCGCTATAGACACCAGGGAGAGATCGCTCACCTCGGTCACGCCCACATTGATCACCGCGTAGTTGGCCGAGTTGCTGCTGCAGTCTCCTCCGTCGGTTACTTTCACCGTGTAGTTGCCATTGCTGCTTATCACGTAGGTGCCGCTTGTCGCGCCGCCTATCAGCGTGCCGTTGCGATACCATTGGTACGTACCGGCGTTTGTGGCGGTCAATGTATTGCCATTTCTAGTGATCACCGGTGCATCCATCTGGCACACACCCATGGTGGTAAAATACTGCGTAAACCCACAGCCGAAATCATCATGGTAAGTACCGGAATACACGTTGCCGTTTAGCGGGATATTCACATTGTTATTGAAATCCCTGACCACGATAGAGCCGGCATGATAGCCAGACTGCCCATCGAGCGGCCACCAGTGCAGGCCAGCGCAGGCGGCTGTATTTACACGAAGGGCATAGAATCCTTCCCCTGTCAGGTTGATAGTATCCTTATAGCCTGTAAATGTATTGAGATTGCTGCGGGAGGCCACTACAGCTCCATTGGCATCTATTATATCCCAGCTCGCGTCACTGGCGCCACTGCCCCAATCTGACAGGATAGGGTCTGCATTTGCAGCCAGGCTGCTGGTGGTCAGATTGATAGCAAACTGCGATGGCCAAGTCGGTGCAATATTGAAGGTAGAGGTCAGGTTGTCATTACTTGGGTCATTATCCTGTGCTCCATTCACCTGCATTATCTTTACCACAAAACTCTGTGACCCTGTCACTCCATTCATCGACAGGTTAGTAATAGCCTGCAGGGCGGGCATAACAATAGTAGCATTGGTGAGGGGTGGTATATTGCCCGTCCAGATGAATTGAGACTGATCTGAGTCCTGCACGCCATACTGGAAAAGTATAGAGGTCACCGGAGTACTCCCTGTGTTACGCACTGTGATCACTGGCTTGCTGGCCAGTGGATTTTCCCTTTTGTACCACTCAAAAGACGATGGTGATACGATCTCTTCGAGAGACGCGTCCAGCGTGTGGTTTAGCGCACCATAGGATACTACGGAACCTTCCAGCGTATAGCTGCCATAGTTTGCAGTACCATCATAGCTATCATCAAAATTGAGGTCGACATCATATGGGCTGCCCGGAGTGGCACCGGTCATCTTATACCGGCCTACTGTCACCTTGCCTCCTGGACACCAGTTGCCCGACCTGCGAAAGGCCCAGGTGCCACCCTGTGGGTACACTTCATTAGTACCACAGACGACGTTCATATTTTGTTGGCCAACGGTTGTGTTGTTCACTGCCACGCTGTAAGTGTGGCCTACGCCTGAGAAATCAAACTCGCAGCAGCCGGTAGCATCGTCCTGGCCATGACCGGTGATTGCCACTTTCATCTCGGCACTCTGTGCTGTAGCCGGCATCGTAAGTGTGATCGGCTTGATATTGCTATCTATCAGATTAGCCAGATTGCCATAGCTAAATCCACCACTCCATAGCTTGTTGACCTGTACTACATTCCTCTCCGGAGTGCCTTCTATGAAAGCGAATTTGACATCCAATGTGAATCCTCCGGAATACCCTGAGTAGTGCACCCGTACCAGAGCTGTATCCTGTAGCTGTTTTGCGTAATCAGTGACATCAAAAATATAGTGCTGCTTCCATGATGGCCCGAAACCCGGCGTACCGGTAGTAGCATAAGGTGTAATGAAGCGTGATATCTCCAGTGTGTCGCCACCTTTGGTCATGATATAGTTCTCCAGATCGTAGTCCCACTGATGGCAGTACTGCGTGCCGGCAGGACAGTTATACTGACCCAGGGTCATGATCATGTATATCTTGCGATATGTCTTGGATCCATCGGGAAATACCGCCGTGCTGTCATAATTATTGTACCAGCTCAGCTGTACATTCTGTGCCTGTACCCAAGTGGTATCACCCACATTTGCTTTTGCAAAATGACCACATGATATGAGTAGGAGGAGGTAAATAACTTTGCGCATTTGAATTTATTTTCAGCGTCAAAGTAACCAAAATTTAAAAGCAGATGCGAATGATAAATGGAATAATCAGAGATACCGCTCCCTGATCACGCCGAGATGGTGTATCTCATGGCCAGGGATAATGTATGCGAGCGAGCGCACCGATATCTCCTGCCCATTGGCTATGCCTGTGCGGCCTAGCATTTCCGGGGTGAGATTTTCAAAAAATGAAATAGTAGATGCACGCAGTGTTTTATATTCATCCAGGATACTCTCTATAGACCGATCAGAAGCGCCAGAGTTTGGCACATACTCATCCTCATCAAAACCGGACAGCCCAGTTTTATCACCTCTTGAAAAACGTAACGCTCTGTACGTGAAAATACGCTCAGCATCCATCAGGTGTACTAATAATTCTTTTATAGTCCACTTACCTGCCTGATAACGGTAATTGAGTTTATCGGCAGCCAATGAAGCAACCAACATGGTCACTTCCTTCTGCCCATTGAGAAGCATGCCAATGAGATCGTCACCCTCCGTTCTTGCTATATAAGTATGATAATACTCCGGATACTCAGATAGATCCGGTCTGACGATCCTCCCCATAAAATTATTTTGTACTCCTTGCTCCTTTGCCAGCACTCATCACAGAACCTGATGCGGGAGCTGAATTATGGGCAGGACGCTGCACATTTCTTTTCTTTTGTGCCGCCATGGGAGATGCCGTAGATATCTCATTGCTTTCTGTGCCGGCCTTCCTCACCTTTTCCTTCTTTGCAGACATTGCAGAACCAGACTGCGCATCCTGCTGCGCATAAACACCGGCAGTAAAACCTATCAGGCCTGCAGACAGGCAGATCGTAAAAATTATTGCTTTCATTCTTTCTCTTTTAAAGCAGTCAGCCGGCTTGTGACCGGCTGACTGAAGATATATCTTAATATTCTATTGCTGTTATAGTGTAGTGGTTGGCGTCTGGATATGTGATCGGATCACAAATCAGAGGAGCACCGCCGTTTGCGGCATCACGCCTCCACTGGAGTGTCAGCGTATAGCTGGTACCCGGAGTGACGGTCACAGACTTTTGGAAGGACATATTCCATGTACTGACGATACCATATACGTCATCTATATCCTCGCCTGCAGTATTGCTACCACCCTGAGACGTACCATTCAGGAGAATCCTTGAGAATACATTTTGCTGAGGGAAATAAGTAGCGTTACTGATACCTGCAATAGAGTAAGAAATAAGCATATTACTCTTAGTAGCGGTGAATGTGAGAGTCAAACCAATATTTGTGTATGCGATCGCCGCCGTACCTGCGAGATTGGCAGCAGTTGTACCCGATGTAGAGTGAATGAGGGCTCCCGGGCCAGTAGGACCGGTAGGGCCAGATGTACCTGCTGCACCTGTAGGACCGGCAGGACCAGTAGCAC
>CAZNDJ010000018.1:0-35547 GCA_964571705.1 uncultured Chitinophagaceae bacterium | reverse complement strand
CTGCGGCACCAGTAGCACCAGCGGCTCCGGCAGCACCTGTAGGACCAGCTGCACCTGTAGCGCCCGCTGCACCAGCAGGACCAGTAGCACCTGCGGCACCAGTAGCACCAGCGGCTCCGGCAGCACCTGTAGGACCAGCTGCACCAGCAGGGCCGGTAGGACCGGCAACACCGGCAGGGCCAGTAGCACCAGTTGCACCTGTAGCACCTGTAGGACCATTTGTACCAATAGGGCCTTGTGCACCGATAGGACCTTGAGGACCTGTAGCGCCATCAGCACCGGTAGGACCAGCCGGGCCAGTAGCACCTGCACCTGTAGGACCTACTGCACCTGTGGCACCAGCAGGACCCGTAGGGCCATCAGCGCCGGTAGGACCAGTAGCACCTGCACCTGTGGGGCCTGTAGCACCCGCAGGACCCGTAGGACCATCTGCACCCGTAGGACCATCTGCACCTGTAGGACCGGCTGCACCAGTAGGGCCATCTGCACCAGTAGCACCTGCCGGACCAGTAGGACCGTCAGCACCTGTAGGGCCTGTAGCACCCGCACCAGTAGGTCCAGTAGCGCCCGCAGGACCCGTAGGGCCATCTGCACCTGTAGGACCAGTAGCGCCTACACCTGTAGGGCCAGTGGCACCATCAGGACCTGTCAAACCTTGAGGACCAGTAGGGCCATCCACGCCAGTAGGGCCGGTAGCACCTACTCCTGTAGGACCAGTCAGACCTTGTGGGCCTGTAGGACCATCAGCACCTGTAGGGCCAGTAGCGCCCACACCTGTAGGGCCGGTAGCACCGGCAGGACCAGTCAGACCTTGAGGACCAGTAGGGCCATCCACACCAGTAGGGCCGGTAGCACCTACGCCTGTAGGACCAGTCAGACCTTGTGGGCCTGTAGGACCGTCAGCGCCTGTAGGGCCAGTAGTACCTACGCCTGTAGGGCCAGTAGCACCAGCAGGACCAGTCGGACCATCAGCGCCAGTCGGACCGGTAGCACCTACACCTGTAGGACCAGTAGAACCTTGAGGACCAGTAGAACCTTGAGAGCCCGTAGCTCCCTGAGAGCCGGTAGGGCCTGTAGCGCCAATACCTGTAGGACCAGTAGCACCATCAGCGCCAGTAGCACCTGTAGCACCGACTGCACCCGTAGGACCAGTAGCGCCGACTCCTGTGGCACCTGTAGCGCCAGTAGCACCATTGCTACCTGTAGCGCCGGTGGCACCGACTGCACCGGTAGGACCAGTGGCTCCAGCAACGGTAGGGCCGGTAGCACCAGCAGGTCCTACCGCTCCGGTAGCACCTATAGGACCTGTAGGGCCCGTAGCACCACCTGAAGCCTGGCACATACTCACCCAGGCTATTGTAGTTTTATTCCAATAGAAAAAGCATTCCACATCAGTGTCAAATACCATCAGACCGTCTTCTGTGTTAGCAGTGATGATGGCCAGTCTCTGAGCAGTGGTCATACGAGGCGCCAGAAAGCCCTTGTCGGTAGCCTCCAGGTGAAGCACCGCCTTGTTATTTGGGGTTAGCGTACCTATCCCGACATTGTTCTGTGCGCGGAGTGCAACACTTACCAATGCCAAAAAGGTAAGAAGTGTTAAGGTTTTTTGCATGCTGGATTTAAGGTTTCGATTGGTTTATAGAGTTGTATTTATCTTACTAGGGTTACGTTTCCAGATTCTGACTTCATAGCACTGCTGCCGTCCAACTGATATTCGATCTTCCACACATAGACACCGATGTCTTGCTTTACATTCTTGTAAAAGCCATCCCATCCTTCTCCAATCTCATCAGTTTCAAACACCTTTTCGCCCCATCGGTCGAAAATTTGGAATGCAATTTTAGTCAAATTTTTGTTTAAAGGCCTAAAAATATCATTCAAACCGTCCTTATTCGGCGAAAATGCCGTAGGAATCAACAATAGGTCCGGCATAACTATCAATGTCAATGAATCTCTCAGACTGCAACCAGACCGGTCCGTTACGACTACTGTATATTGTGTGGTAGCAGTAGGCGTAGCAGTAGGATTCTTAATATTGTCATAATCCAGGAATGTGGACGGAGACCACTGTACATCAGCAAGATCCAGAGAGGTGAGGCCGATAGTAGGGCTCAGCTGTACAGATTCTCCGGAGTAAATATCCTTGTCCGGACCGGCATCCAGTCTAAATTTCTTGGAACCCAAGGCGAACGGATGCGGGCTAAAGTTGGACCAGTTAGATATTTCCAAAGAAGAAAAGCCATACCCTGAGCCAGTGGCAGGAGGTCCCATATAGTTCCATCGGCTGCTAGCCCAATGCGCCATCTGCGTCCAATAACCATCTGACACATCATCAAAATACATTTTGATCTTGGTAGAAGTACCACCTGCACCGTGATAAAGACGATGATAGTACAACGGATTCACCCGGCACAGCGTATCATCCAGCTTTGCTACATCATAGCCGTCAGCTGTAGGGTCATGTACTATCCGAGCACCATAGACATTGTATGCACTGGAAGACGGAGTCATGGCCACTGGCCTGTAGTAAAACGGCAAGCCCGTGATGCTGGATGGTGTGCCTGTAGGGTATAGATAGGCAGTCGTAGCATCTGTAGCCCGTGAGAGTTTGCCTGTATCCAGGCTGCTCACAAATCCACTGGCCCCGCTCGCCTTAGTGATAGCTGCCGGGTCTGTATTGAGCACAAGCATTTCATATTGCTGCGTGGCCAGCTCGTGATCGCGCAGGTCCAAGATGCCATCTACAGTCGCATTGATAGTCTGTGTTTTGACCGACGAAGGTGTGCCAGCCAGTATCAGATGATGAAAAGGTGTCACGACTGAGCCTGTGATGAGCTGAGCATCTCCAATCAGCATGACGGAGTCCAGATAAGAAATGACAGTACCATTATTCACCCAGTTGCCCCCTAGCTCATAGAGACCTGTAGTAGCTACGATGCCACCTCCGGTCAAAGAATCATCATTGATGATAGAGCCCGTTACATTAATATCGCCGGCATTGTGTATCAAGCCGTCATAATTGTGCAGAGAGTCATTGACGACGGTCATGTATGACCCTGGGGTCATATATATAGAAGCGCCACGATTGTTAAATAAGGCAGACTGCGCCCAGACCGGGAGCGATAGCAGACAAGATGCAATAAGGCATAAGTACAGCTTCATACCATGTTGTACATTAGGGTGTGACGAACCTAGAGTTTCAAGTGTGGAAATTACGAAAATATTTCCCAACAACAACTTTTAGCAAAAAAACAGGCTATAGCAAGACGAAATGCAACCTAAAAGGGATGTATGCCTCAAAAAATCGATAGAAATTAAGGAATTTAGCTCCCCGCAAATTAAAAAATCAAGCAGTCGATGAAAGTAGCAGTCGTAGGCGCCACCGGCCTGGTGGGCAAAAAAATGATGCAGGTGCTCGAAGAGCGTCGCTTCCCTGTCACGGAGTTTTACCCGGTAGCATCCGAGCGCTCTATTGGATTGCCCGTTACTTTCTGCGGCAAGGAGTATAGTGTGATAGGTATGGAGCAGGCTGTAGCCCTCAGGCCAGATGTGGCGATCTTCTCTGCAGGAGGGTCCACATCTAAACTCTGGGCTCCAAAATTTGCAGAAAATGGCACAGTTGTGATTGACAACTCTTCGGCTTGGCGCATGGAGGCTGGTATCAGACTGGTGGTGCCAGAGGTAAATGCCAATGTAATAGGAACAAATGATAAGATCATAGCAAACCCAAACTGCTCTACTATCCAGATGGTAGTAGCGCTGAAGCCACTACACGACAAATACAAGATAAAACGAATAGTAGTATCGACCTATCAATCAGTGACAGGTACTGGCAAAAAGGCCGTAGATCAGCTCATGAATGAGCGTAGCGGAGTAGAGGGTGAAAAGGCATACCCGTATCAGATAGACCTGAATCTGCTGCCACACATTGATGTCTTCACCGACAATGGCTATACAAAGGAAGAGATGAAAATGGTCAATGAGACTAAAAAGATCATGGGAGATGACTCCATCCGCGTGACCGCTACTACCGTACGCGTGCCTGTGATAGGTGGTCACTCAGAGAGCGTCAATGTCGAATTTGAAAAAGACTATGATTTGAACGAGGTCAGGGCGATCTTATCTGCAGCACCGGGCATAGTAGTAGTAGACGATGTAGCCAACCTGAAATACCCTATGCCCAAGGATGCGCATGATAAAGATGAGGTCTTTGTAGGACGCTTGCGTAGAGATGAGACCCAAGCCAATACCCTCAACATGTGGATCGTATCTGATAATCTACGCAAAGGTGCAGCTACAAATGCGGTGCAGATAGCGGAATATATGAAGGAACGCGGCTTGATAGGATAGCCGTAGGAGGTGGATTGCAGTTATTTAGGTGCATTACGCTGCTCGCGGCGATTGCGTACCACCTGGACCAGCATCTTCTTGAAGTCTTCTTCCGCTCCTACCAGTTTATTGACTTTCTCTCTGCCTATTACGGCTTCAAACTGCGGTATATATCGCCTTTTGAGATCCAGTTTCTTTTGCTCAAAATCGACCTGCTTATCCGCAGACAGATGAGGATCAGTACCATCATCCATCGGGTAAAAATTGCGTCGGAGAGTGGCCAGATCATGCCTGTAGCTGTGATAAACCGGCCAAAACCGCTTTGATTCTTCAGGTGTCAGGCTGAGACGGTGGGTGATAAAGGCAATACGCATAGACTCTACCTTCTCACGTTGGGTACTTTGCCCACTGACAGTAGCGCACGCCAGAAACAATGACATGACGAGCACTAGTGTGTATATGCGTTTTAAGAAATTCATCTCCTGCTTCACTTGAATCACACGCTTATTGGTCAATCGATAATATCCTCCTCTGTCAGACTCTGACTTTCAGCATCTATTGCTTTGAGGTGAGCCGGTATATTCTCCGGCTTATCAAAGTAATGTGTAAAGTCTATATCATTGATGTTTTGCAAAATGGTCCGCTCATCAAAGTCATCTCTGTGCTTGCCCATGTAAAGGTTGATCTCCATCTCAGGTAGCTGCTGCATTTGTGCAAAGATCTTCTCCTCTGGCGTCAGGGTACTATGTGAGATCCCTGTACTGATCAGTACAGCTCCGGACAGGATACAAGCAAAGGCCAAGGCATGGCTAGGTTTCCATATTGCAGTCCAGATCCGCTCCATCCAAATTCCCCACTGCCCTACTTTTTCTTTCAATGCAGAATTGTGTTCTCGGCTTTCATGCACGGCGAGTGCTACCAGCGTATCGGGCAGGGATGAGAAGTACCCGGCCGGGACATCATAAAGAGGCTTTTTAGATGCATGAAGCAACGCAGGAGCGCTATAGGCCAGCTCCTCTTTTACCTCATCTGCATGAATAGTATTCAGGAGATTATCTTCAAAAGCTTCAAAATATCCCTGCGGCACAGCGGGGTGAGAAACCACCCTCGGCAATGATGCGAGTACCGGAGGGAGGGAAATTTCAATAAACCTGTCCTCTACTATAGCCAGCATATGCTCCCCAGACTCATCAAAATACCCCTCCGGAACCTGATAAAAATTCGTTTTATCGAGCTCGGCAAGCGTAGGGGCAATCCCCAGGAGTTCATTTGATATGTCTAAAGAAGGCTTCATTGCCCGTTTTAAGGCTGATTATGTTTTAAGACTATGTTGATATGTTAAGGTTTAATGGTCAGATAGCAAATATTTCTCAATTTTTTGAGCAGCATGGAAATACGAAGCCTTTAGAGCCCCTACGCTGGTATTTAATATCTCACTGATCTGCTCATACGGCATCTCGTCATAGTAGCGCATATTAAATACCAATTTTTGCTTTTCAGGCAGCAGTTCGATTGCCTTTTGCAGCCGGCTGAGCAGCTCCTCAGGGTCTATGGCTTCAGATTCTGCGCGTATATAGCTGGCAGGACTGATGCTATCATTCTCCCCGCTTTGCCCGGTACCCTCAAAAGAAATGACATCATGCTTTTTTTGCTGATGAAGAAAGTTCAGGCACTCGTTTGTAGCTATGCGATACATCCATGTAAAAAGCTGAGAGTCAGACCTGAAGTTTTCCAGCCCCTTCCAGATCTTAATAAATGTATTTTGCATCACATCGTTGGCATTTTCATGCTCTGTGACCATACGCCGTATATGCCAGTATATTTTTTGCTGGTATTTGTCTATGAGCAGCCTGAATGCCCGCTCTCTGGAGGAGCCATGATGAAACAGGTCTAATATTTCGCTATCTGTCATGATGCTATAGCCGCTCCGTAGTCTAAAGGTGTTATTTTTTGCGAGCCAAAGCTCTCCGCACTGCGGCTACTACGTCTGGAGTATCCAGTCCGTATTTAGCCAGCAGCTGGTCGGGTGTCCCGCTCTCTCCAAAACTATCATTCACAGCCACCTGCTCAAGAGGTGCTGGCAGCTCACGGCTGAGTAGGGTAGCTACGGCGCTGCCCAGGCCGCCTATATAATTATGCTCCTCACAGGTCACAGCACATCTGGTCTTGGCCACAGACTTTAAGACAGCCTGATTATCCAGAGGTTTAATAGTATGGATATTGATCAATTCTACCGATATGCCATGTTTTTCCAGTTCAAGGGCGGCCTGCAGGGCTTTCCATACGAGGTGACCGGTAGCAAAAATCGTAACATCCGTACCCTCATTCATGACCACGGCCTTGCCTATTTCAAAGGTCTGGTCTGCCGGAGTGAAGTTAGGCCATTTAGGTCGGCCAAAGCGGAGGTAGACCGGTCCCTCCATGCGTCCCGCGGCAATGGTAGCCGCCTTGGTCTGATTATAGTCGCATGGATTGATCACGGTCATGCCAGGTAGCATCTGCATCATACCGATATCTTCCAGTATCTGATGTGTAGCGCCATCCTCTCCGAGGGTAAGGCCAGCGTGTGAGGCGGCTATCTTTACATTTTTGCCGGAGTAAGCTACCGACTGGCGTATCTGGTCGTAAACACGACCTGTTACAAAATTGGCAAAAGAAGTAGCAAATGGGATCTTGCCGCCGATGGTCATACCTGCAGCTATGCCTATCATATTCGCTTCAGCTATTCCGCACTGTACGAAGCGGTCTGGAAACTCTTTAATAAAATCATCCAACTTCAGCGATCCTATCAGGTCTGCGCAAAGCGCTACCACATTAGGGTTTTCACGGCCCAGAGCCAGTATGCCGGCTCCAAATCCTGACCGCGTATCCACTTCGTTTTGTACCGTATAATCTACTAGTGCCATGTTATATTTTGTATCGCTTTAAAAAACTTGCTGAATCAATAATCTTTCTCCTCTACCAGCTGGCCCAATGCCACCTTCAGCTGGTCGTCATTTGGCGCTACGCCATGCCACTTGTGGCTACCCATCATAAAGTCTACACCTGCGCCCATGGCCGTTTTCATGATCACGAAGACTGGCTTGCCATGGCCGGTGCGGCTTTTAGCCTCATTCAGCCCGTCTATGACCTGTGCCATATTATTGCCATCGGCTATAGCCATCACATCCCAGCCAAAGGCCTTTGCCTTGGCCTCCAGATCACCCAGCGAAAGTACCCTCTCCGTAGGGCCGTCTATCTGCTGGCCATTATAGTCTACCGTGCATATCAGGTTATCTACCATATTGTGAGGGGCAAAAAGCATAGACTCCCATATCTGGCCTTCCTGCAGCTCACCGTCGCCATGGAGGGAGAATACCAGTGAATTGTCCTTATTGAGCTTCTTGGTCAGCGCTGCACCGATGGCCACACTCATGCCCTGTCCGAGTGAGCCAGATGCCACCCGGATACCTGGCAGATGCTCGTGAGTAGTAGGATGTCCTTGTAGCCTGCTGTTCAGCTTGCGAAAGGTGGCCAACTCTGCTACATCAAAGTAGCCGCTGCGTGCCAGCACAGAATAAAAAACCGGAGATATGTGGCCATTTGACAGGAAGAAAAGATCCTCCCCTACTCCATTCATAGAGAACTTAGTATCATGCTTCATCACATCGAAATACAATGCGACAAAGAACTCCGTACAGCCCAGTGAACCTCCGGGGTGACCGGAGTTGACCGCATGTACCATTCTCACGATATCTCGGCGCACCTGGCTGGCTATGCGCTGGAGTTCCTCTATAGATGCCATCTGATGAAATTTTGTGCTAAAAATATAAAGGCACTTTATCCCCGCCCGCGCTACTTATATACAATCCGTGAATATCAATCAAACTACATTCTGCCGTCCGCTTTTTATTGTGTCCTTTGTTTACGTTCTTTGAGGCGCAACACCACTCAACCATGAAGCAATCATACGAAAGGCTGATAGCCGGCAATAAGGCCTGGGCAGAAGAGATGCTGAGAAACGATCCGGACTATTTCAGCCGGCTCTCTAAAATACAACGACCCGATTTCCTCTGGATAGGCTGCTCGGACAGTCGCGTACCGGCCAATGAAGTAACCAATACGCCCCCTGGAGAGATCTTTGTACACCGCAATGTGGCTAACATAGTGGTCCAGACAGATCTAAACCTCATGAGTGTATTGCAATATGCCGTAGAAGTGCTGGAGGTAAAACACGTGATCGTGTGCGGCCACTATGGCTGCGGGGGTGTCATAGCCGCTATGGGCCAGCATCACCTGGGCATCATCAATCAGTGGATCAGCTCCATCAAAGATGTCTACCGCCTGCACCGTAAAGAACTGGACGGCATAGCCGAATTTGAAGAGCGTAGCAACCGCCTGGTAGAGCTGAATGTGCAGGAGCAGGTCAATAACCTGGCCAAGACAGCCATCATACAGAAGGCATGGAAAAAAGGCGCCAAACCGGAGATACACGGCTGGGCTTACGGTCTGAAAGACGGCCGTATACATACGCTATGCAGCGTCACACCCGATACAGCTATAGATCCGCTGTATCAGTTTGACGATCTGTGAGGTTGTGATTTGCTCCCCGTAACTGGTCTGAATAAGAAAAACTGCTTCCTTTCGTTATATTTCTGATTCAACCAACCATACTACACTTATGATTACTTCATTCAGGCAGCGTGCATTAAAGGGTATCCTTATCGGTCTCGCAGGATTTGTACTCCTATTTACCTTCAGGCTTATTTACAGTTTTACCGAACAAGGATTCGACCACGGAGATGATGGCAGCAGCTATTTTGACAACTTCACATCTACCCGCAAAAATATAGCCAGTGACAAATTTGAATATAAAACCTCAGAGGTCACCGCTGCTGCCAGCAAAGGAGGTGTGGCTTCATCTCCGCCCAGCGCAGCGGTAGAACAGAAGTATGAGAAAATCGCCACGCTAAAATCCAAAACAGATGTTTATGAAAAATCAGAAAAATCGATTCGCGAAGCGATCAAAGACTACAAGGCGATCATACAAATAGAGGACAAACGCGGGAATAAAGGCAAGAGACAATTAAATCTATCTATCGGTGTACCACCGGCAGCCTTTGACACCTTTGTGGCCGAGGTACGCAAGATAGGCTCCATCCGCTCCATATCAATCGAGAAAACAGATAAAACCAGCGAGTATAAAAATCTCAATGCAAAAAGAATATCACTGGAAACTACCCGCACATCACTTATTGAGCTCAAAAAGCAAAGTGGCAAAATAGATGAATTTATTACGCTGCAAAACAGGATCCTGGAAATAGAGCAAGAGCTACAAGATCTGGGTGTACAACTCGGTGATTTTTCTGAAGAAAATGAATTTTGCACCGTCAATTTTTCACTTTATGAAGGCCGTTTTGTCAGGGAGAGTAAGATGCATAAGATAAAGGTATCATTGGAGTGGACCATCACCAAATACCTATATTTTATGCTTGTCGTATTCTTAATTAGCATCAGTGTATTCTTCATCCTTTTGATTATGGATAAGCTAAAGGTCTTTGCAGGTATAATCAATAAGCTAAATAGTTGACCTGCGCTGCTTTTGGTAGTTTTAGCGCTAAACCCTAGTTTTGAATACCATTGCATGGTGATTACAACCCAATGGCAAGGCAAATTTGAAAAATACATGAGCTATACTCCTACTAATAAAGTCCGCATCGTCACCGCCGCATCCCTTTTTGACGGGCATGACGCCGCTATCAATATAATGCGCCGCATCATGCAGGCCAAGGGTGCCGAGGTGATCCACCTGGGCCACAATCGCAGTGCACAGGAAATAGTGGAGACCGCTATACAAGAAGACGCGCAGGGCATAGCCGTGACCTCCTACCAGGGCGGCCACGTAGAGTTTTTCAAATATATGTACGACCTGCTCAAGGAGCGCAACTGTGGCCACATCAAAATATTTGGTGGTGGCGGTGGCACTATACTCCCTACAGAGGCTGATGAGCTGCATCAATACGGCATCACACGCATCTACTCTCCTGATGATGGCAGGCACATGGGACTAGAGGGAATGATAGAGGACCTGGTCAGGCAGTGTGACTTTCAGACAGTAGCATCTCTGAATGGCGAGGTCAAAAATCTCAACCCAAAGGATTGGAAAACCATAGCCCGCTCTATCACCTATGCAGAAAACGGCAACAAGGTAGACCTGAAGCAAACTGATAAAAAAATCCCTGTGCTCGGTATCACCGGGACTGGTGGTGCAGGCAAATCATCTGTGACAGATGAGATAGTACGCCGATACCTGCTGCACTTCCCTGACAAAACGATCGCTGTGGTTTCTGTAGATCCTTCTAAGAAGAAGACAGGAGGCGCACTGCTCGGAGACCGTATCCGTATGAACTCTATATCGAGTCCCCGTGCCTATATGCGCTCCCTGGCCACGCGCGAGAGCGACCGGGCGCTGAGTGAGTATGTGCAGGAGTCTATAGATATCTGCCGCTCGGCAGGTTATGACTTTGTGATACTGGAGAGTGCCGGAGTAGGGCAGAGTGATGCATCTATCCTAGACTACTGTGACGTATCTATGTATGTGATGACACCCGAATACGGTGCTCCCTCACAGCTGGAGAAGATCAATATGCTGGATTACGCAGATGTAGTAGCTATCAATAAGTTTGATAAGGCCGGGGCGCTGGATTCACTACATGATGTACGTAAACAGTACAAGCGCAATCATAATATGTTTCAGGCAAAGGATGAGGATCTTCCTATCGTGGGTACTATTGCATCCCAGTTTAACGATGCAGGGGTAAACCATTTGTTTGAGGTACTCTTCCAGGCAGTCGAGCGCAAAACAGGTGTACCATTCAAAGTGGAACACACCTCTGCCAAAAGCACTGCCAGCAAGACACAAGTGATACCGCCATCTCGTGTACGCTACCTGGCCGAGATAGCTGAGACCATAGAGCAGTATGACCACTGGGGCGATGAGCAGAGTGATATAGCCCGCAAAATGTATCAGCTACAGGGCGTGATAGATATGATAGAGAAACCTGAAAAAAATTAATCAAGACAGAAGTCTGAGGTGAAAGCCGGCGATAGCCAATACGTCTAAAGAGAGATCCAGAAGTTTTAAAAGTAGATCATGTCAACTCCCGATCCTATCATCAACAAGGTAGCTCAGAAAAATATCATCACGATAGACCTGGCTGATTTTTTCCCAAAGGAATCAGATGTGGCAGTCATAGATATGAAGGATTATCTTTTTAAAGGCTTGATCTTGCGCGAGGCGGATTTTCGAGACCAGGTCAAGAATACTGACTGGTCCCTATATCACGGTAAATATGTCGCCATATACTCCTCTGTTAATGCCATCATTCCGATGTGGGCTTATATGGTGATCAGTGCAGAATTACAGTCTTATGCAAAAGATATAGCCAATGCCGCCCCAGACCACGCGCCTGATATATTTTTGTACAGGGCAATAGAGAAACTGGACGCTGCACAGTATGAGGGCCAGCGTGTAGTCATAAAAGGCTGCGGAGACAAGACCATCGATACAGCTGCTTTTGTACACATCACGCAGAAATTGGCAGGCACTGCCCGGGCTCTCATGTATGGTGAGCCGTGCTCTATGGTCCCAGTGTATAAGCGTGTGGTATCACAATAATTCTGCAGTTTTTTCATTTGATAATAGATGGCAGGCTGTTAGTCTTGCTGTATTTGTTTCCACTAAACTTTTATTTATTTAGAGCACTTGCAAAGGCCCAAATACATAACACTCACTATCGCATTGCTGACCATCGGTGCAGCATCTGCAGGCATTTACGTTGCGAAGCCTAACCTGGTTAATATCTTTTCTCTGAAGAGGACAGAAACCCCGGGGCTCAGCTGGCGTAAGGATACACTGATTCATGTCTATCCCTTTCATATAGATGGTGAGCTCACCTTTGCCGGAGAGCGAGTGCCTCTGGAGGAGGCTGATGTGCGCGAGCGCCTGGACCGCGAGCTCCAGATCAATATCTTCCGCCAGTCAAACACGATACTCGATATGAAACTGGCCAACCGCTATTTCCCGGAGATCGAGCGTATACTGACTGAAGAGCGCGTTCCCACAGATTTCAAATATCTGGCACTTATAGAGAGCGATCTGCGTGATGCTATGTCTCCTGCAGGGGCCGGAGGCTTCTGGCAGTTTGTACCGAGTACAGCCAAACAGTATGGCCTGGAAGTAAACGACATAGTAGACGAGCGCTACAATCTGGAGAAGTCTACCCGTGCAGCCTGCGCCTATCTACGCGAGGCAAAGGATCGCCTCGGTACGTGGACGGCTGCAGCGGCTTCATATAACTTTGGCACGGATGGCGTAGCTGGCAAACTGGAAGCGCAGCATACCAATAATTACTATGATCTCTCTATCACCTCAGAGACATCTCGCTATGTATTTCGCATGCTGGCTATGAAAGTGATCTTTGCCGATCCGGAGCGGGCGGGCTATCATATGCAGATAGAGGATCTATATCAGCCGCAGACATATACTACCCTGCAGATAGACACGCCGATAGACAAGCTGGCAGATTTCGCAGATGCCAATGGCATCAAGTATAAAGAACTGAAGCTGCTCAATCCATGGCTGCGCAATACTTCGCTACCCAATAAAACCAAAAAGACCTACTGGCTCAGGATCATGAGTAAATAGGCTATACCCGTCTGATATCAGCGCCTATGGCATTCAGCCTGGTGTCTATGTGCTGGTAGCCCCGGTCTATCTGATCAATATTATTGATGATAGACTTGCCCTCTGCAGAGAGTGCCGCTATGAGCAGTGACACACCCGCGCGTATATCAGGAGATGACATGGTGATACCGCGAAGCTTGTATTCACGATTGATGCCGATCACTGACGCACGGTGAGGATCACACAGTATGATCTGCGCACCCATATCTATCAGCTTATCTACAAAAAATAGCCGGGATTCAAACATCTTCTGATGGATCAGTACGGAGCCCTTGGCCTGCGTAGCGACCACCAATACTATACTGATGAGGTCAGGCGTGAAAAGTGGCCATGGCCCATCTGCTATGGTCAGCCCGGAGCCATCTATAAATTTTTGTATCTCGTAGCGCTCCTGGGCCGGGATAAAGATATCGTCACCACGCACCTCCATCTGGATACCGAGTTTCTGGAAGACCGGCAGGATATTGCCCAGGTGTTCTACCCCGCAGTTTTTGATATTGATCTCCGACTGCGTCATGGCTGCGAGGCCGATAAAGGAGCCGATCTCGATCATATCTGGCAGCATACGGTGCTCAGTACCGCCCAGCGTATCTACCCCCTCTATCGTGATGAGGTTAGAGCCGACGCCGTGTATTTTTGCACCCATCCTGTTTAGCATAGAGCAGAGCTGCTGGAGGTAAGGCTCACAGGCTGCATTGTATATAGTGGTCTTGCCATTGGCCATCACTGCGGTCATCACGATATTGGCGGTACCTGTCACTGAGGGCTCATCGAGGAGTATATAGTCCCCTTTCAGATGGTCTGCTTTGATAGAGTAGAAGCTATCTTCTGAGTCAAAATTGAAGGTAGCACCCAGTCTTTCAAAACCCAGGAAGTGGGTATCGAGCCTCCTGCGGCCTATCTTATCGCCTCCCGGCTTTGGCATATACGCCTTTTTGAAGCGGGTGAGCAGCGGGCCGATGATCATGATAGAGCCACGCAGCGCGGCACCCTTCTTGCGAAACACATCTGACTGCAGGTATTCCAGATTGACATTGTCCGCCTGGAATGTATAGGTATCAGCATTGATCCGTTCTACTTTCACATTCAGGTCACGCAGGATATCTATCAGCAGATTGACGTCGCGTATGTCAGGTATATTGCTGATGGTCACCTTGTCTGCGGTGAGCAGGACCGCGCAGAGTATCTGCAGCGCTTCGTTTTTGGCACCCTGCGGCACCAGCTCGCCCTTCAGTTTCCTTCCTCCTGTTACTTCAAATGCATTAGCCATGCGTATGTTTTTTTGTTTTTGGGCTTTAGACAATAAGCCGGATACAAATGAAACCAAAATAGCAGCGGTCCTAGCCTCAGGCTAGCAAAGACTTACAACAATATTGTGTGGAGTGTACAGATTAGTCGAAAGGAGGAAATGCAGCCCCTACTTACCTTTGAGGAAATAGTAAAAGGTCTTCATGTATTCATTATTGAGCGCTATCAGGCCATACTCATCCTTCCACCAGTAGTTTTCGTCAAACTGAGAGTCATGAGCGCCGCGCATGATGATCTTCGTATCGGTACCGGCAAATTTCTTCCGGTATACTTTGCCTGCCCTCCGGGTGTGAAAGAGGCTGGTCACGACGAGCAGTTTCTTCACACGATGCTCACGGCAGTAGCCGAGCAGGGTGTCCGCCTCCTCTGCGGTACTGGTGCCATAGCGCAGTACGGTGATCATCGAGTCAGGCACACCATTACGTACTATATTTTTTTTGAGTAGTTCGCTTTCATACACTGTATCCCCCATGATCAGAAAGGCGCGCTCCAGATTGCCGCCCGGGCATATTACACGATTGGTATAGCCATCTCTGTAGAGACGCGCTCCCTCATTGCCCCTATCAAAGGCGTTGCCGGAGAGTACCACCATCGCATCAGCCTCCTCCGGAGCATCCTGTTTGATCAGAAAGCCCGAGAAGCTCTGCAGGATAGGGGTCTTGAAGATCACTCCCACCGCTATGAGCATGATACACAGGGCAAGGAATACCAGCAGATTTCTTCTCAATGTACGGTGTGTTAGATCTTGCTATTGAGCCAGGCTATCTCATCCAGGAAGACGCGCTCCCTGTCTGCAGCAGGTTCATTGTGCAGCTCATGGTAGAAACCCGGATATGGCTTAAAAGTGACCAGCTCTTTAGGGCCATTAGCTGCAAACTCTTCGGAACCCGAAAAGGCGATCAGTTTATCATCGGTACCATGCAGCAGCAGCAGTGGCACGCTCAGCTCAGATGCATGCTCCAGCGCCCATTTAGCAGCACTATATGTATCAAAGAAAGTACCAGCACGGGCAGTATTATGTATCAGCGGGTCAGTCTCGTATTTACGTACCTCTGCCTTATCTCTGGATATTGTACTGACATCCAGATCAGCCTTCTCAGGCCACTTAGGGTAGATCACACGCATGATACGTGCCAGCAGGAGCTTGATAGCTGGCGGATCGAAACCTAACCTCAGCCATGGCGAGGTAGCTATGGCCCCGGCTATCTTAGGTTTGCGGCGCAGCAGGTAGTTCAGCACCATATTGCCTCCCATACTGTGCCCATAGAGGAACTTGGGCACACCTGGAAACCTCGTTTCTGCTTCATCGAGTATGATCTTGATAGAGTCCAGGCTCGCATCCAGACTCGGCGAGAAACCACGCGGACCCTCGGTGTGCCCATGTCCATACTGATCAAAGGCCAGCACCGCATAGCCCTCACGACCCAGGCGCTCTGCCACATGTGCATAGCGACCGCTATATTCTGCAAATCCATGCACGAGGCATATTACAGCCTTGGTATTGACCGGACTCCATCCTTGAGCATAAAAACGGGTGCCATCCTGCGTCCAGTTCCACTCGAAATGATTCATTTCTTTTACGTTTTATACACTAAATTACTATTCAGTTTGAATTATCCATGAGGCGCCATCCCCTTTTCCTATTAATACTTGCTATTTTTCTTTTACAATACTCTGCTGCATGGGCTATGCCGCGGCCATATGTGAAGTTTATATTAGAGACTGTACCTGACTGCCATTTTACACCAGAGAAGGGTGCTGTTGTTATTTGCGAGGATAGTTCCTTTATGCATTTCGACACATTGCAGCCTCGCCTATTCTCTATTGACCAGTATCACAGAGGACATATATATGGATATGCGCATGTCCTGAGCGCGCGTCAGGGACTCTGGCTACATGAATGTTTTTTGCGCATTATCCTATTTGGCAGCAAAGACTCTTTGGTCAGTAATACATTCAGGATATCCAATGCGAGGTCAGAGGTCGCAGTTTCAATTTCTGACCGCTCTGTAACCGCGCATGAAACTTTTCGATCTGTTCATCGCGAGGGTATAATAGGTTTGCAGATGGTTTTGATCTTTGCTGGCATCAGGTTCATCGTCTTTCTCTTCTTTTACATGCGCCCGGCCACAACCCTGCGGCAGTATTCATTTATGGCATTGACATCCGTCAGCTGCGGAGCTATGGTACTGCTCGCTCTCATTGGCATGGGTTATCCTTTCTTGAGCATATTTCTCGTAGTTCCCCCCTTCTGGCTTTTTGCAGAAGCGATCATTTTTAAGCGTTTTATCTTCCTCGTATATCCACGGATATACATTATCAGTAGCATTATGATTAGTTTTCTAGCAGCTGCACTGGTAAGCATAATTTTTTCTGCCTTTAATATTTAGTTTCGCCAAACAATCATTTAGAATGAAAAGAATGCTGATACTCCTGCTCGTCATAATACTCATCCCCGTCATCTACGTAGGTGGATTTATCCTGTACGGCATAGCTACTAAATTTAAGCCGGCGCCGATAGAAGATGTAGCAGTACAGCCAGCCACACCTGCCTCTACTCGTAGCATATCTACACTGGATACGCTCACCTTTATGACCTGGAATATCGGCTATGGTGGCCTCGGCGCAGAGACGGACTTCTTCTACGATAGTGGCAAAATGGTGATATCTCCCAAAGCATGGGTAGAGAAATATGCAGCAGGTATCAATAGCACTATAAAGGAAAATGCTGATGCCGACTTCATCTTCATACAAGAGGCAGACCGCCACGGCAAGCGGAGCTGGAATATAGACGAGGTAGCCGGTATCTCTGCTGCGGCTCCGGATCACAATTATGCCTTTGCGGTAAACTATGATGTAAAATACCTCCCTTTTCCGTGGACAGAGCCACTGGGCACCATCTACGGCGGGCTACTCAGCCTGTCCAGGTTTACGCCTACAGAGAGCCAGCGCATCGCACTACCTGGCATCAGTGACTGGCCACGCAAGCTCTTCTACCTGGAGCGCTGCCTGCTCATGCAGCGATACAAACTGCCTAATGACAAGGAGCTGATCGTGATCAATACGCACTTTGAAGCCTATGACGATGGCTCTGTGAAAAAGGAGCAGATGGCCCTCACCAAGAAACTACTGGAAGCAGAATACGCCAAAGGCAACTATGTGATACTGGGTGGCGACTGGAATATAGCGCCGCCAGACTTTAACGTAAAGAAGTGGGAGAAAGAGATAAACCACGACAAGCTCTATGAGATGAACAATGACTCTAACTACATACCCGGCTGGAAATATGTGTACGATGGCAACACTCCGACCAACCGCAAGAACAGTCACGCATTTGACCCTAATACTACCTTCACTACGGTCATAGACTACTTCTTTGTCTCACCTAATATCGATGTGGTAGAGGTGAAGGGTATCAATGCAGGCTTTGAGTACTCGGATCACAATCCGGTGAGGATGAAGATCACCTTCAAGCCTGATCATCCTATCGCGCCGCCGGCCGCAGACAGCATAGCTGCAGACTCGCTAGACGCTATAGAGGGCGATAGTATAGCGCGCGAGCAGACCATGGAGGAAGACAAGAAAAAGACCGACCACAAGGACGCCAAAAAACCGGAAGCAAAATCCGAGAAAAAGGCAGCAAAGAAAGACGCGGAGAGCGCAGACAAGCCTGCCGCAAAGAAACCAGCCACAAAAGATAAAGACGCAACAGACGATAAAAAGCCTGTAAAGAAGAAAACAAAAAAAGCGCCCGAGAAAGTAACCCAGGAGGAGTAAGGCTCTAAGCCATTACTTTCTGGCTGAGCTTCTGCCGTATCATAGATACGAGTACATCTATGGCCACATGGTTCTCACCACCCTGAGGCACGATGATATCAGCAAATTTCTTGGTGGGTTCTATAAACTGGTCGTGCATCTTTTTGACCAGGCCATAGCGCTCTATCACATCGTCTGCGGTGCGACCACGCTCATGCATATCGCGGTGCATGATACGTATCAGGCGGTCATCCGGCTCTGCATCTACAAACACTTTGATATTGCACAGGTCGCGCACCTGCACATCTGTGAAGAGGAGGATACCCTCTATGATCACCACGTGGCGCGGCTCTATAGTGATGGTAGCAGCCTGACGGGTAGATGTGATGTAGTCGTATGTTGGTTCGGCTATTGTCTTTCCGGCTTTTATATCGGCCAGGTGCTCTACTATGAGCTCAAATTCTATGGATGCAGGATGGTCAAAATTGATCAGCTGGCGCTGCTCCAGTGTCAGATGGGCATTGTCCCGGTAGTAGCTATCCTGAGACATGACAGCCACATCGGCTTTGGTAAATTTCTCCATGATCCGCCTGACCACGGTAGTTTTGCCCGATCCTGAGCCGCCAGCTATGCCTATGATAATGCTCTCCATACGGGTTTTAAAGATATGAAAAAACCTATCCTTGTCAATCTTCCCCCTCTATTTTGCCCATCGGCGTTTAACATCCCTTGCCAGCCTTATTACGTATTTATTAGTATCTTTGCGGTAAAATCGAGCAAAATGTTTGGATTAGGCACACCTGAGATAATTTTGATACTGGCAGTAGTATTGATCCTTTTTGGCGGCAAAAAGATACCTGAGCTGATGCGCGGCCTCGGTCAGGGCGTTCGCGAGTTTAATGCAGCCAAGTCTAATATCCGCAGCGAGATCGAGGAAGGCATGAAAGAAAAGCCTACTCAGGTCCCGCCATCTGATACTGCCAAGTAATCTCTGTAAATTTTAGCATCTTACTATATTTGGATGCTCATCTATAAAGGTATTATAGATGAGCATCCATTTTTTAGAGTATAGCATCACCGTATATGTACAAAACCCTCAGGGAGATACAGACCGCACTCAGCGCCGGGCAGACCAGCCTGCGCGATCTCGTCTCCCGCTACCTGGCCAATATAGAATCTAACCGCCACCTCAATGCCTTTCTGGAGGTATATGGAGAGGAGGCACTGGCCCGTGCTGCTGAGCTGGACAGCAAGTCTGCCGTCAAGGGGCGGCTCTACGGCATGGTGATCGCTATCAAGGATAATATCTGTTACAAAGGCCACAAGGTCTCTGCCGGATCACGCATCCTGGAGGGATTTGAGTCTATCTACTCAGCTACCGTGGTAGAGCGTCTGGTGGCAGAGGATGCCATCATCATAGGCCGGCTCAATTGTGATGAGTTTGCCATGGGCTCCAGCAATGAAAACTCTGCCTACGGCCCTGTGCTGAACGCACTGGATAATACACGCGTACCGGGCGGCTCATCTGGCGGATCGGCGGTGGCGGTACAGGCAGATATGTGCCTGGCTACACTCGGGTCGGACACCGGAGGCTCCATCCGACAGCCGGCTTCATTTTGTGGTGTGGTGGGGTTCAAGCCGACCTATGGCCGCGTATCGCGCTATGGTCTCATAGCCTATGCGTCGTCCTTTGATCAGATAGGTCCGCTGTCTCACTCTGTAGAGGATAGCGCCCTGATCATGGAGGTGATAGCCGGAGCAGACGACTATGACAGCACAGCATCGTCTAAGGCCGTACCAGCGTATAGCACAGAAAAATTTGAAAAGAAAGCCCGCATAGCGGTGCTGAAAAATACGGTAGACCACAAGGGTATCAACCCGGAGGTCCGCGCCGAGACAGAGAAGATCATAGCGAAACTAAAGGCTGATGGCCACACCATAGAGGAGGTCAACTTTAGCCTGACAGACTATCTCATCCCTGTGTACTATGTACTATCTACGGCCGAAGCTTCATCCAATCTGGCCCGCTTTGACGGCGTGCACTATGGCTACCGCTCTCCGCGCTCTACTGAGATGGAGAGCGTCTACAAGCTCAGCCGTACAGAGGGATTTGGCCGTGAGGTCAAGAACCGTATTATGCTCGGCACCTTTGTACTGAGCGCCGGCTACTATGATGCCTACTACTCTCGCGCCCAGAAGGTGCGCCGTATGCTCAGCCAGCAGATCAGCACCATATTCCAGAGCTATGATCTGATACTTATGCCTACAGCCCCCTCAGTAGCCTTCAGGTTGGGAGAGAAAACCAGCGACCCTACTGAGATGTACCTCGCTGATATCTACACCGTCCTCGCCAACCTGGTGGGTGTACCGGCTATCTCACTCCCGCTGGCAAAGAATGCAGATGGCCTGCCCATCGGTATCCAGTTGATGGCTGAGAAGCATGAAGATGCAAAGCTGTTTGCCTTTTCGCGCAGCCTGATGAGCTGATCAGAGTTAGTGCGATCTGCCCCATTTCTGATAAAAAATAGCCTGAAATCCCTTGACAATAGCGGATTTTCACATTTTTTTATACTTTCACCCCTGTAGATTATTCTAGCCACCTAAACACGCGACTATCGGTCAATTCTACCCGTTATCAGGTCAAAGTTCATATTTTAGCCCGATTCCGAAATTGTATCAGTGATACATGTGCATCGTTATGCATATGGCCTCGCTGGCGAAGGACGTATTATGCCATTTCTTGCAGTTCAGTGGCAGTGTCTTTTTTGAAAAGACGCTACTGAGGTGAGGATGGATTTTGACTTTAGATAGAGACAGATGATAGCATACCTGAACGGTAAAATAGTGTACAAAAGCCCCACCCATATCATCATGGATGTGGGAGGTATAGGGTATATGGTCAAGATCAGCCTGCATACATATGCTCAGGTGCAAAATCTGGACCAGACCCTGCTGCACATCTCGCTGGTGGTGAAAAGTGAGAACCAATCCGTATCCGGTTTTGATATGTATGGCTTCTCTACAGAGCTGGAGAAGGACATCTTTGAAAAGCTCATCTCCGTATCCGGTGTAGGCGCAGCCACGGCGCGCATGATGCTATCCAGCTTCAAGCCGGAGGAAGTACAGCATGCCATCCTGACGGAGAATGAGGCCATGATCCAGAGTGTAAAAGGCATCGGGCCAAAATCGGCTAAGCGCCTGATACTGGAGCTAAAAGACAAGATAGGCAAGGTATCTGGCGATGTCATAATTTCTCCACGCAGTCACAATACCAATAGGGATGAGGCGTTAAATGCGCTCATGGCACTAGGATTTACCAAGGCTGCTGTAGAAAAGGTATTAACCAAAATTTCTGCAGGCGACCCTTCGTTGTCCGTGGAGGGTATGATCAAGGAATCTTTGAAGCAATTATAAATGCAGGTACGGCACAAGATATATACGGGTTTTCTGACACTGGCGGCCATGAGTACGATGGTACTCGGCTACTCTAACTCGTATAGCAAACTATGGGTCAATGATCCGGCCCCTGCTTTAGATCCTGCACCTCCTGTGCCGCTGCCTGACTCGCTGAAATATCCTATCACTGACCGTCAGGGAGACCACGTGACGGATAAAAAGAAGGACCCATTTTACCTGCCCGATCCATCAAACGTCAAGAAAGACGTAGAATACGATCCCACCACAGGTAAATATATAGTCACAGAAAAGGTAGGGGATGTAGACATCAAAGAACCGATGTACCTCACCTACGAGGAGTACCTGAAGTACACTGAGAAGCAAGAGCGCAACGATTACTTTAAAAATCGCGGCAATGCTATCACCCTCATAGAGGACAAGAGTATCATCCCTCCTATTAATATGAAAAACAAGATCCTGGACCGCCTCTTTGGTGGCACCAAGATCGAAGTGAAGCCACAGGGTAACCTCGACCTGACCCTCGGCGGCAACTACCAGAAAATAGACAACCCCAATATACCGATCAGAAACCGTCATACGGGCGGCTTCGACTTTGACATGAATATCAATATGAATGTCGTGGCCAAGATCGGTGACAAGCTCCAGCTCGGCCTGAAGTATAACACCCAGAGCGGCTTTGACTTTAACAATCAGGTGAAGCTAGGATACACAGGCAAAGAAGACGACATCATCAAAGAAATAGCCATAGGTAACGTGAATATGACGCTGCCTACGCGCCTCATCAATGGTAGCCAATCCCTATTTGGCTTTAAGACCACACTGCAGTTTGGCCGCCTGACGTGGACCACTATCGTGTCACAGCAGAAGTCTAAAACTCAAACGATAGTAGTGGACAATGGTGCCCAGCGGACCAACTTTGAGCTGCGCGCTGATCAGTACGATGAGAATAAGCACTACTTTCTCTCCCAGCACTTTCGTGATCAGTATGACTATGCGCTGTCAAATATGCCGACTATTCAGTCTATCGTAAACATCACCAGGCTGGAAGTATGGGTGACCAATCGTAACGGTACTACTACTAACGTACGCGACGTAGTAGCACTGGCAGACCTCGGCGAAAAAAACCCGCATAACTTCCCTGCTACAGCCAATGGCAGCACCAATCCAGACAATACCAGCAACGGCCTGTACGCAGCAGTGGCAAATAATCTCAGCGGCCGGTATGTAGATCATGTAGAGAATACAATGACCGGGCTGGGCCTCACACAGGGTCAGGATTTTGAGAAAACCTATGCACGCAAGCTCCAGCCTACCGAGTACACCTTCAGTCCAAATCTCGGCTATATCTCTCTCAATACTGCATTGAATCCAAATGATGTGCTGGGTGTAGCCTACCAGTATGAAGTAAATGGTCAGGTGTATAAAGTAGGTGAGTTCTCCACCGATATCCCACCAGACTCCAATAGTGTGAGTAAGGTAATATACCTCAAGCTCATCAAAGGATCGGCGCTGCGCGTGAACCTGCCCTACTACAGGCTGATGATGAAAAACATCTACTCCCTCGGAGCCTATCAGGTGAGCCCGGAGGATTTCCGTCTGAATATCTACTATAATGATCCGGGTGGCGGCGAGAAACAATACATGCCAGCAGGATGCCTCAAGGGCAAGCAGCTGATCAAAGTACTGAATCTGGATAACCTCAATACACAGGGTGACGCCCAGCCTGACGGCCAGTTTGACTTTGTACCGGGCATCACCATCATCCCACAAAACGGACGGATCATCTTCCCTGTACTGGAGCCATTTGGCCGGGACCTCCAGCAAGAGTTTACAGCCTGCGGCACCTCTACGCAGACTTCGGGTCAATACATTTATCAGGAGCTTTATGACTCGACAAAATTTAACGCCCAGCAGTTCCCTGAGAAGAACCGTTTTGTGATCCGTGGCCAGTACAAGGGCGCCAATGGTAGCCAGATATCCCTGGGAGGTATCAATATCCCTAAAGGTTCTGTCAAAGTCTCTGCCGGTGGTGCACAGCTCAAAGAGGGCGTAGACTATGAGGTAGACTATAGCCTGGGCAAGGTGACCATTCTCAACCAAGGCGTACTAAACTCCGGCCAGCAAGTCAAGATCGATTTTGAAAACAACAGCCAGTTTGGCTTTCAGCAGAAGTCACTTTACGGTACTCGTCTGGACTATCTGCTTACCAAGAAGATAAACATCGGCGCTACAGTCATGCACATGACTGAGCGCCCATTTACCCAGAAGGTAAACATAGGCGAAGACCCAATATCCAATACCATATTTGGAGCGGATATCAAGTATGAGACTAATGCTCCATGGCTGACTAAGGCTCTCGATAAGCTACCAGTGTACTCCACCAAGGAAATGTCTACCATATCCGGCTATGCGGAGGTAGCACACCTGGCGCCCGGCAGCCAAAAGTCTATCAACAATGCCTCCGGCCAGGCGCAGGTGTATGTAGACGACTTTGAGGGAACGACGACCAACTATGATCTGAAAAACCCGCTGAATAACTGGCGCCTCGCCTCAACCCCGCGCAACTCTCCGGATGCCACAGGCCGGAATATGTTTCCGGAGGCTGACAATGTAAGCAACCTGCAATATGGTTATAACAGGTCCAAATTTGCATGGTATCGTATAGATAATACATTTTATATCAATGCGTCGTCTCCGATCACGGACCCATATCAGCGTATCGTGTCTCAGAAGGAGATATTCCCCAATAAGCCTAACCAGCTGCTTGATAATAACATCTACACCTTTGATCTGGCGCTGTATCCTCAGGAGCGCGGCCCGTATAACTATGAGCAGAGCAATAGCGCCACCCCGGGAGTATCTGCAGGTGTCAATCAGGACGGAAGCCTGAAGAGCCCTCGCACACGCTGGGGCGGCATCATGCGCGCACTGGATAATACCGACCTGGAATCTACCAATGTGGAGTTCATTGAGTTCTGGATGCTCGATCCATTCATAGGGCATCCTGCCAGCCAGGGTGGCCAGCTCTATATCAACCTCGGCAATGTCTCAGAAGATGTCCTCAAGGACTCCCGCCTTTTCATGGAGAATGGTCTGAATCAGGACCGCAGCCAGGTAGACAGGACTGCATGGGGCCTGGTACCTAAGTTGCTTCCGCTGACCACAGCCTTTACTTCTGACCAGGACCGCCCGTATGAGGATGTTGGTTTTGACGGCTTCCGTGACCAGGATGAGCGTGACAGTCTCTCTACTTTTCTGACAAACTGCCAATCATTCCTCAACCCTACAGCGTTTGCCAAATTGCAGGGTGACCCTTCATCAGATAACTACACATTCTTTAACGACGCCTCTCTCAGCTCTGAGACAGATATTACTAAGAAATATAAAAACTACAACGGCCCGGATGGCAATACACCGGTGCAATCAGGCAACTCCCTGAGCAATGCCGGTACCAGCCTGCCTGATAATGAAGACCTGAACAAGGATAACTCCCTCAATGAGGATGAGGAATACTTCCAGTACCGTATAGATATCAAGCCTGGTATGGACGTGGGCAACAATAAATACATCATAAGTAAACAAGGTACTGATATCACTGCGCCTAATGGCCAAACAGAAACATGGTATCAGTTTCGGGTACCTATCCGTAATTATGACGTGCAGGTGGGTAGCCTGCCAGATTTCAAATCCATTCAGTTCATCCGGATATTTATGACCGGCTGGGATAGCAGTGCAATACTGCGCCTCGCCTCACTCGACCTGATACGTAATCAATGGAGAGCCTACGCCTACCCTATAGATCCAGGCTCAGACAACCTACCCAACGACAATGCAAGTGACGCCTACTTTAATGTAGGCAAAGTAAACATCGAAGAAAATAGTGGCAAGACTCCGGTCAACTATATCCTGCCTCCCAATATAGACCGCACTTACGCCATAGGAGCCCAGACCAATCAGTATGTGCAGCAGAACGAGCAGTCACTCTCTCTGAAAGTGTGCGGTCTCGATGATGGCAACTCAAAGGCCGTATTCAAAAATATAGGTATAGACATGCGTAGGTACTATCACCTGAATATGTATATCCACGCGAACAGGATAGAAGGCCAGGCGCCGATCAAGGATAATGATGTCACTGCATTTGTGAGACTCGGTACGGACTTTACCGCAAACTTCTACCAATATGAGATCCCTCTGCACGTACTAGATGCCGCGTCAGAAAGGAGCAACTTCAGCAGTGATGTACAGGCAGACCGCGACTCTGTATGGCCACCTCAAAACAACGTAGACGTAGACCTCCAGTATCTCGTAGACCTGAAGATAGAAAGGAATGCCAAGAACTGGCCCAAGACCAAACCATATACGAGCTATAGAAACGGGCGCATATATACCATCGTAGGAAATCCGGATCTCGGTGCGCTGAAAGATGTGATGCTCGGCATCAAGAATCCGGCAAAGGGCGACACCGCCTACCACAATCCGTTTGACGATGGACAGTCTAAATGCGCGGAAGTCTGGTTTGATGAGCTAAGGCTGGCCGGGCTGGATCAGCACGGAGGCACCGCCGCACTTGGTGAGGTGGCTATCAAGCTTGCAGATCTGGGCCGTATCAATCTGACGGGTAGTATGCATACACATGGCTTTGGCCAGATAGAGCAGAAAATAGACCAGCGGTATAAAGATGACCTCTATCAATATTCCGCTTCAGGCAATCTCGAACTCGGTAAACTCTTCCCGGTCAATGCCGGCATACGCCTACCATTCTTTGGCAATATCACACAATCTTTTAGCCTGCCAGAGTTTGATCCGTACATGAATGATGTCAGATCGTCACAGGAGATAGATGCCATGCGCAAAGCTGGCATGTCATCAGACTCCATCAAGGCTTACAAAAAGCAAATCGAGACGATCAATACACGTCGAGGTTTCAACTTCACCGGAGTGCGTATCATGCCAAAGCTGAAAAGCAAAACGCAACGCATCTACGATCCCGCCAACTTTACCTTTACATACTCCTACAACGAGATACTCCTCAGCGATCCGTTTACTGAGCTCAACAAGCGTAAGACCCATGTCGGTATCGTAGCCTGGAGCTTCTCGCCGCAGGCCAAGGAGTTCACACCGCTCAAACGTATCATAAAGGCACGCACCAAATGGCTGGACATACTCCGCGATTTCAACTTTAACCTCATGCCGGCTACATTGAGCTTCAATACCGACGTCAACCGTGATTTCAACTCGATCAAACTGCGTAATCTGGGGGATGTGAGCGATTCTATCCCGACCACATACAATAAGTCTTTCCGCTGGAACCGGATGTACGCTTTCAAGTACAACCCATTCAAATCACTCAGCATAGACTACACCGCTACCAATCAATCCCGTATAGACGAATATGATGGCGAGGTAGACACCAAAGAGAAAAAAGACTTCATCTGGGATAATTTCAAACGGGGCGGACGAAACACCAGCTTCGCCCAAAACTTCTCTACAGCCTATACACTGCCTATAAATAAAATACCGGCATTCGACTTCATCTCTGCCAATGCAGGATATGCTGCCACCTACACATGGACGGCAGCCCCACAGGTATATGATGATGCTATAAAATTCCACAAGGACAACCCCCTGGGCAATACCATCAGCAATACTCAAAACCTGCGTGGCAAACTGGATTTTAACTTTAAGAAGATCTACGACAAGGTTCCTTTCCTGAAGACATACAATCAGCCTAATCCTAACCTCGGCGATAAAAAAGAAAACGACAAGAAGCGGGAGGCTGTACGCAAGACCCGCGAAAAGATCAAGGAAGAAATAGACAAGCTCAAAGAGCGTCGCGACAAAATACAGCAGGACCTGCTGGTACTGGGTAATGACAAAGCGATGCCAGACTCTGTGCAGAAGGTCAAAACCAAACAACTCAAAGCGGAGCTCAAAGCTGTGAAAAAACAAATCCGTCAGAAGCGCAAAGACTATCGTGAGAAACAAATGCCTCCTGATCCAATAGTATCTATACTGATGCGCCCGCTACTCTCACTCAAGACTGGTAGTATAGAATACAAGGAGACCAAGGGCACTACCCTCGCCGGCTTCATGCCGTCTACCAATCTGATAGGTAATAATATCAAAATGGCTGCGCCAGGTTATGACTTCGCATTTGGAGGTCAGCCGGGAGACAGGCTCTTTGGCTCCATTGATACCCTGGCATCAAACAGGTGGCTGGACCGCGCAGCCGCCAAGGGCTGGATCAGTTCAGACACATTGCTCAATACCCGCTTTACACAAACCAAGCTGACCCGCCTGGATATCAAAGCCGGCTTCGAGCTTTTCCCTGATTTTAAGGTGGACCTTTCTCTCTTCCGCGAATACTCCGAGAATCAGAGCCAGTTCTTCAAGGTGGTGACGCCTGGTGATGGCTGGGAACATCTCAATCAGATGGTCATCGGATCATATACTATTTCATATGTGCCGGTCAAGACCTTCTTTAGCAATATAGATGCACAAGGCTTCTCTCAAACCTACAAAGAGTTTGAGAACAATCGCACTATCATATCCCAGAGACTCGGTGCGGCCAATCCTAACTCTATAGGTGACTATAAAGACCCTACGGACTCTACCGGCACCCGTACCAATGCCAACTATCGCTATGGCTATGGACCACTGCAGCAGGATGTATTGATAGCTTCATTCCTCGCAGCATACAACCATCAGGATGCGCACAAGGTGAACCTCAACCCATTCAAATCCACACCGATGCCAAACTGGCGTATCACCTACAATGGCCTGACCAAGATCAAGTGGATGAAGAAGATCTTCTCTAATTTCACATTGTCTCACGGCTATAGCTCTACACTGACTGTCAGCAGCTTCCAGACCAATCTCGATGCGCAGTACAATAGTAGGAGCCTGAGCCGCGTAGATTCTATCAGCAACAACTTCTACTCCGGGCTCAATATGCCAAGCATAGTGATGAATGAACAATTCTCACCACTGATAGGAGTAGATATGACATTCGTCAATAAGATCAGTGCGCGCTTTGACTACAAAACATCGCGTACTATCACGATGACCTTTGCAGACTACCAGCTCATAGAGAATAAATCAACTACGATCACCGTAGGTGCAGGCTATACGATCAAGGGTCTGAAGCTGCCATTTAAGAATCCGAAGACAGGCAAACCAATGCGTCTGGACAATGACCTTAAGTTTAAACTTGATGTCTCATACCGTGATGGTGTCACCGTCAATCACCGTATAGACCAGACACTGCCACAGATCACAGCGGGTAGCAGCACCCTGACCATCAGTCCGGCTATAGACTATATGGTAAACAAGAATATCACGGTGCGCCTCTTCTGTGACTACAGCCATACCAATCCGAGAGTGCTTTCCAGTTTCCCTACTACCAATGTGAAGGGTGGCCTTCAACTTCGTATGTCTCTGACACAGTAATCCAATACAGGGCGAATACACTAAAAACAGGATATTCGTGTTTTAATAATAATGGCTATCCGCATATATACGATGAGGCATTGCGCTGTACACCTTCTAGGTATTACGTTACTATTCTTTTCCTCTTGCCGTACACATCATGCCGTGACAGGCGCTTCTCAGTCTTCTCCTACCGCTCCTGCCATCCAGCAGGGTGCTATAGAGGACACGATCCTGCAGCGGGCGGATGCCAACCGCATCCCGTATGAATGGTTTGCTACACGCATCAGGGTCAGCTACAGTGATGGCAAGAGTGAGATGGATTTCACAGCAGTAGTGCGTATGAGGCGGGATAGTGTGATCTGGCTATCACTTCAGGGGCCCTTTGGCATAGAGGGTGCGCGCGTACTCATCACACCTGATACTGTACGCATTGTCAATCATCTCAGCAATGAATACACCGCCCTGCCGGTCAGCAGCCTCTCCCGCATGCTGCCCCTGCAGACGGGCATCCGTGAGCTTCAGGATTTTATCCTGGGCTATTACCTGCATCTCTCCGGCCTCACCCCGAGGTATAGGGGCCTGGAGGATAGTCTGCGCCTGATCCAGTCAGAATCAGCACAACTGTCTTACCG
This sequence comes from uncultured Chitinophagaceae bacterium, assembly GCA_964571705.1. Taxonomy (GTDB): domain Bacteria; phylum Bacteroidota; class Bacteroidia; order Chitinophagales; family LD1; genus UBA1941. The sequence goes on along the minus strand of CAZNDJ010000018.1, from coordinate 5,949 downwards.
CGCTTTCCTTTATCCCGAAAATTATACAATGGCTAAAAGCTTGTTGACAGACAAGATGGCAGGCCAGCAGATGAGCATTACTTTTGGGGGGTACGCGAGTGAGGCAGGGCACCCTTTTTCTGAAGACAGGACCATCGGACTGAAACAGGGAGACCAGACTTATACATTGCATCTCTCATACTCAAAGGTTCGCATCAATGAGCCGCTTGATTTTCCTTTTGAAGTAGGATCGGGTATGAAGCGCAGTGACCGCATACGGTTTGAGTGATAGATGGATGCATAGCATCATATACACATGGCGAGCGAAACATTTTCATTTTACAGGACCTCCCTACAGCGCATCCTTATTGCGCTATTCATTGTCCTGTCTATAGCTCTGCCTGCCAATTTACTCCTGGCCCAAAACTCCTCACAAAGCAACAAGCAAAAGAAAGAGCAACTCGAGCTGCAGATGAAAAAGCTGCGCAAAGAGATAGCCGAGATGGAAAAACACCTGGCCGAGACCAGTAGTCAGAAAAAAGAGAATCTCGAGCAGATTGAGATCATAAAGGATAAGATCAGGAAGCGTGAGGATCTCATCTCCAACTATAGCCACCAGATAGACAATCTGGATAACAACATCACAGAGACCAAGAAGGATATAGACGTTCAGTCCATTCAGATAGAAAAGATGAAAAAGGACTATGCGGAGATGCTGCGCCACACCTACAGCAGCTATGCCCTGCAGAATCCATACACCTTTATCATCTCCTCTCATTCATTTAATGAAGCGATATCACGCTATAACTATCTGAAGCGCGTATCAGACTACCGCCGCCAGCAGGCGCTGGCACTCGACCTCTCCATACACGAGCTGGAGGGCAAAAAGACAAACCTCGAGCAGAGCAAAAAGCGTAAACTCAACCTCCTCGAATCTCAGAACGAGCAAAAGGAAAAGCTGGAGACCGAGAAAGAAGAGACAGATAAGATGATAGCGCAGCTCAGTGAGAAGGAAAAGAAAATGAAGCGCTATGTAGATGAGAAAAACAAGGCAATACAAGCGCTGAACAATAAAATACAGAAGGTCATAGAAGACGAGATCCGCCAGGCGCGCAGAAAGGCAGAAGATGCCGCAAAGAAGAAAGCCATAGCGGAAGGCAAGCCCGAGCCGGCAAAACCTGCCAAGGGTAAAACCGAGTATATACTCCTCTCTCCAAAGGACCAGGAAATGACAAAAGACTTTGCCGGCAATAAGGGCAAGCTGCCATGGCCAGTCGCAAAAGGAGCTATCGTAGGTCAGTTTGGCAAGCATGAACATGCTACGCTGAAGGGGGTCTTTATAGAAAATAATGGTGTAGACATCCGCGCCGCAGATGGCGCTAATGGACGCGCCATATTCAATGGCTCTGTGGTCAGTGTCTTCACCCTGCCTACTACTCAGACCTGTATCATAGTGAAGCATGGTGAGTATTTCAGCGTTTACTCCAACATAGTATCTGCTACTGTCAAGGCCAATGACAATGTGATCACCAAGCAGAATCTCGGCCAGCTCTCTACAGACAAGTCTGACTCTCAGACCAAGATACACCTCGAGATCTGGAGGGGCAAAGACAAGCTCAATCCGGCTGAGTGGATCAGTGCCAATTGATCCCTTTTTGGCACATCTGTTTCGGCGACCTTTTTTAACTTCGTAGCTCTTAATTTTTATCCATGACCAGACCACTACGTACGCTAGCCGTATTAGTCGCTTTTCTTGCTACCCCTATGGCCTCTCTCCTGGCCCAGGAAACCGTCTTTCGCGCCAATGGCCCGGACGACTTCCGCGAAGGTTTGCACGCCTTTATAAATGCAACAGTGTACAAGGACTATAAGACCAAAATAGACAGCGGCATACTCGTGATCAGAGATGGCAAGGTAGTAGACGCGGGGCGCGGCATCGCTATACCCGTCGGCGCTATCGTCCATGATATGAAGGGCAAGTTCATCTATCCTTCCTTCGTAGACATCTATTCGGACTATGGCCTGCCCGCTACGCCAAAGGTGCACTCGGCCAATGAGGAAGATGGCGGTGTACAATACACGACTAACGTAAAAGGCGCCTATGGCTGGAACCAGGCCATCCGCTCAGAATACGAAGCTCAAAAGAACTTTGCTGTCAATGAATCTGCAGCCAATGAACTCCGCAAACTGGGATTCGGCGCAGTGCTGACACACCGCAAAGATGGCATAGCCCGCGGCACTGGTGCGGTAGTCACCCTGAATAATGACAAGGAAAACAAAGTGGTGGTCAAGGGCAATGCCTCTGCTCATTATTCTTTCAGTAAGGGGACGTCTACACAAGAGTATCCATCATCCCTCATGGGCACCATCGCACTGCTGCGCCAGAGCTATCTGGATGCACAGTGGTACAAAGCCTACGGCTACAAGACAGAATACAACCTGTCTATGGAGGCCTGGAATAACCAGCAAAACCTCCCGCAGGTATTTGAAGCAGGCAACTGGCTGAAAGAGCTGCGCGCTGACAAGATCGGCAAAGAGTTTGGCGTACAGTATATCCTAAAGGGTGATGGCACTGAGTATCGCCGTATCTCTGAGCTGAAAGACACAAAGGCGAAGTTTATCATCCCGCTCACTTTCCCCAAGGCATATGATGTAGAAGATCCATACAAAGCACTTTGGGTAGAGCTCGCCGAGATGAAACACTGGGAGCTGGCGCCTACCAATGCCGCAGCACTCAGCAAGGCAGGGATAGATTTTGCTATCACAACATCCGATCTGGAGAAAAAGGAAGACTTTCTCAAGAACCTGCGCACTGCCGTAAAGTACGGCCTGAGTGAAGAGAATGCGCTGAAAGCTGTAACACTGGCTCCGGCACAATTTGTCAATGCACAGGATCTGGTAGGTTCTCTGGATAGAGGCAAGCTGGCCAACTTCTTCATCACCTCTAAGCCGCTTTTTGACGAGAAGGCCGTGATCAATGAAAACTGGATACAGGGCAAGCGCTATGAGATCACAAAGTTTGACCCGAAGGACATCCGTGGTGAATACAACCTGGCTATAAAGAGTACTAAGGAATCTTTCAGTTTCCCTGTATTGAAAGTACAAGGCGAGCAGGCTGCACCTAAAGGCCTCATCACTCAGGATACAAATAAGATCGAAGTCAAGCTCACTGTAAAGGATAATGACCTCACCATCTCATTTGACCCTGACAAAAACAAGGCTGGCAAATTTCTGCTGACGGGTATGATACAGAGCGACAAGTCATGGAAGGGTAAAGCACAGCTCCCTGATGGTGAGTGGGCAGACTGGACTGCTACTTTCACACGCGCGTTGCCAGACACTACTCACCCAGCTAAGCCTGACACCCTCGACCTTAGTAAGCTCAGCAAAGTGACCTATCCATTTGTGTCTTATGGCAATGAAGAGCTGCCTAAGGCAGCAAACGTTTTGATAAAGAACGCTACCGTCTGGACCAATGAGAAAGAGGGCATTCTGAAAAACGCAGACGTAGTGATACGTGGCGGCAAGATCGGAGCCGTAGGCACCGGCCTCTCCTGCGCTGACTGCAAGGTGGTAGACGCCGCAGGCAAGCACGTGACCTCCGGCATCATAGATGAACACAATCACATAGCCATCAGCGAGGGAGTGAATGAGGGTGCGGAGGCGGCCAGCTCAGAGGTGCGCATAGGAGATGTAGTGACGAGCGAAGACCTGAATATGTACCGCCAGCTCGCAGGTGGTGTCACCGCTGCGCAGCTCCTCCACGGCTCTGCAAATCCGATAGGCGGACAGTCAGCACTGGTCAAGTTCCGCTGGGGCTATGCACCTGAGAAACTCAAAATAGAAGGTGCTGATGGCTTTATCAAGTTTGCCCTCGGCGAGAACGTAAAACAGTCAAACTGGGGCGAGAAATTTACTGTGCGCTACCCGCAGACGCGTATGGGTGTAGAGCAGACCTATATCAACTACTTCACCAAAGCTCGTGAATATGAAAAGGCCATGCAGGCCAGAAAACCTGTACGCCGCGACCTGCAGCTGGAGGCACTGGTAGAGATCATCCATGGGAAGCGCTTCATCACCTGCCACAGCTATGTGCAGAGCGAGATCAATATGCTGATGCATGTAGCAGATTCATTTGGATTCCGCGTCAATACCTTCACGCACATCCTGGAGGGATACAAAGTGGCAGATAAGATGAAGGCACATGGCGCTAATGCCTCTACCTTTAGCGACTGGTGGGCATACAAGTATGAAGTGATAGACGCGATCCCATACAATGCTAATATCCTGAACCGTATGGGCATCAATACTGCGATCAACTCCGATGATGCAGAGATGGCCCGCCGCCTCAATCAGGAAGCCGCCAAGACCGTAAAATATGGTGCGACCATGGAGGAAGATGCATGGAAGATGGTCACGCTCAACCCTGCCAGGATGCTCCACCTCGATAGCCGTATGGGCAGCCTGAAGCCGGGCAAAGATGCCGATGTAGTGATCTGGTCTGACAGCCCGCTGTCTATCTACGCTCAGGCAGAGAAGACCTACGTAGATGGTATTTGCTTCTACGACAAAGACCAGGATACTCAAAAGCGTGAATACATCAAGCGCGAGCGTGCCCGCCTCGTGCAGAAAATGCTGGACGACAAAAAAGCCGGTGCTCCTACACAGGACCCTACCAGGAAGAACAATAAAGCCTACAGCTGCGGCGGCAATAACGAATAAGCGAACCAGAAACATTTATAACAGCAAGAACGATCAGTCATGATACAGAAGATAAAGACCTACGCACTCATCGCTACTACCTCGATCCTGAGCGGCGCAGCCATGGCACAGCAGGATGTGCCTGTGCCTGCGGCAAAGCAGACAGAGCGCCTCTGCCTGAAGGGCGGCACCATCCATATAGGCAATGGCCAGGTGGTGGAGAATGGCTATGTGGTATTTGAGAATGGCAAGGTGACAGCCGTGATGCCAAATGCAAACCTCAAGACGGACGAGACACTCGGACGTGTCATAGATGTGACAGGCAAGCAGGTCTATCCCGGCCTGATCGCCCCTAATACGGTGCTCGGCCTCACAGAGATAGAAGCCGTACGCGCTACCAATGATCAGTATGAAACAGGCTCAGTCAATCCTGACGTGCGCTCTATCATCTCATACAATACGGACTCGCGCGTCACACCCACAGTGCGCTCTAATGGTATCCTCTATGCGCAGATCGTGCCGCAGGGCGGACGCGTGTCAGGTACCTCCTCTGTAGTACAGCTCGACGCCTGGAACTGGGAGGACGCTGCCGTCAAAGCCGATGAAGGCCTCTTCATCACCTGGCCTAACATGTACCGCGTAAAAGGCTGGTGGGCCGAGCCTGATGGCTACGAGCTGAATAAAGACTATGACAAGAATGTACAGGAGCTGAAAGACCTTTTCAATGATGCAAAGTCTTATGCATATTCAGCTCATGACAAAAAGAACCTGCGCTTCGAATCGATGAAGAAGCTCTTCACAGACAATGCAAACCTTTACATACGTGTAGATTACGTAAAGGAGATACTGCAGGCTATCGCATTTGGCGAAGAGATGGGTGTGAATGTGGTGATCATGGGTGGTGCGGACTCCTATATGATAGCAGATGTACTCGCAGCAAAGAAGGTGCCTGTCATCCTGGGCAAGGCACATGAGCTGCCATCCTACAATGACGAAGACATCCAGCAGCCATACAAGACGCCTGCCATCCTGCAAAAGGCAGGTGTACTCTACGCCATCAGTGAGAATGGCTTCTGGCAGCAGCGCAACCTGATGTTTGAGGCTGGTACAGCAGCATCCTATGGCATAACAAAGGAAGAAGCTCTCACCGCCATCACCGCCAACCCTGCTAAGATCCTGAAGCTGGACGACAAGATCGGCACCATAGAGGCCGGCAAGGCTGCCAGCTTTATCGTATCTGATGGTGACCTGCTGGATATGCGCACATCA